>NZ_CEYOSI010000012.1:0-29968 GCF_982879505.1 Candidatus Desulfolinea nitratireducens | reverse complement strand
ATTTTTTACCTTATCCTTTACTTTATACGAATAAAAATTTGATTGGGGGATATTCCTGATTCTCAAAACCTTTCTATTTATTCTGAATGGTCTTCAAATAGGCATCCAGTCTGTCAAAACTGTCTTCCCAGTTCTGACGATACTGCTCCACCCAATCGGAGGCCTCCTTGAGCGGCGCAGCCTGCAATTTGGCTGGACGCCATTGGGCTTCACGTCCGCGCACGATCAGGCCGGCGCGCTCCAGCACTTTGAGATGCTTGGAGACCGCGGGCATGGTCATATCAAAGGGCTCCGCCAACTGCGTCACGGACATTTCACCGCGCGCCAACATGGCCAAAATTTGGCGGCGGGTAGGATCGGCTAAAGCTGCGAAGGTGATGCTTAGGGTGTCAGTTGGCATTGCTTTCCCTTGTATATTACCACTTGGTTATATAACTATTTGGTAATATACGTGATTTGAGAAAAACTGTCAAGCCCCAATAAGAATCAGCCAAGTAGACCGAATCAAGTCTCTCGTGTATGATATAACAGGTAAACTACCCGTCACGTTTAATGGAAGTAATAATGAATTATAGTGATATTCTCACCGTATCCTGGAAGCGACTCGTGCAAGAAAAGGTTTTACTCTTATTTGGCCTGATCCCGATTTTGCCAATT
This sequence comes from Candidatus Desulfolinea nitratireducens, assembly GCF_982879505.1. NCBI lineage: Bacteria > Bacillati > Chloroflexota > Anaerolineae > Anaerolineales > Candidatus Desulfolinea > Candidatus Desulfolinea nitratireducens. Next base: position 29,311 of record NZ_CEYOSI010000012.1, on the reverse strand, counting down.
TTGCTTCTTTTTTCCGGTCTGACCGTCTGGGGGTTGGCCATCTCGGAGTCTCAACTACATGATTTTTTAAATTCCCTCGATCAGCCAGTACCACCCGTAGGATTTTTTGTCGTTATTGGCTTCATATTCCTGGCCAGCATCATATCCGCCCTGCTGACACCGCTGGGCTGGACAGCCATCGCCAAAGGCACCGTAGATCTGGATACCGGAAAATCTGGCCTGACCTTTAACTCCTTACTCTCTGATACGATGCCCTTTTTGGGGCGCGCATTCGGAATTCTGCTCCTGATCTGGTTTGGCTATTTCTTTCTTTTTGGCGGAATAATGTTCCTAATGGCCATGTTCGGGATTCTCACAGCCGGTCTTGGCTTCCTGTGTATGCTCCCGCTGATGCTGCTGATCTATCCGTTGATGCTTGTTATCATGGCAGGGGTATTTATGAGTATAGCAGCCGTCCCTGCTGAAGACCTGCCCTTTGGAGAGACACTTCAACTGGTTTGGGATTTGCTCAAATCTAATTTCTGGCCTTTGATGCTGATGTCCTTCATCCTTTACATGTTCCAGATGGTAGTCGGTTTTATTTCTGCCATCCCCATGTTCATTGGACAGTTTTTATTCCCCTTCTTGCTAAGCACAAATCCCTCCAGTGATCTGGGTATATTTCGCATTTTCGCTGGATTTTTCCTAATTGTGATGATCCTGTCTTTTCTCGGATCGGCTGTCAGCATGACCTATAACCAGGTTGCCTGGACAGTCACATATCTGAACCTTGGCAGGCAAACACCTGAAACCCCAAAATAAGATACAATAATCGGAATATGCGTAAAGTCTTTTTATCGATTCTCTTTGCGACTCTACTCCTCGCAGGTGGATTTCACGTCCTCGCGCAGGAAGCTGCGAGAGCAGAGATCATCAAAGTGGATCCAGGTTCCTTCCCAACGATTATCGCTCTATTGGACGTATACGATTCACAGGGTAAATTTCTTTCCGGTTTAGATGCAGCAAACGTAACCGTACTGGAGAATGGGCAACCACTTCCACTAAGCGAACTCACCGAAGAAGAGGTGGGGGTCCAATTAGTTGTTGCCATTAACCCCGGCCCGCCAATGGCCGTACGCGACAAACTTGGTATCTCCCGGTATGAACGCGTGGCCGAGGTACTGCGCCTGTGGGCAGAAGCCCGCCCCCTCGAACCACAAGACTCGATGAGTCTCGTCGCCACAACAGGGCCTCTCCTCGTTGGGGCCACACCAAGCGAATGGCATAATTCTTTCGTCTCTTTCCAGCCTGATACCCGCGCCGCAGTGCCAGGTTTAGAATCCTTATCCCTTGCTTTAGACGTTCTCGAAGGGCAACAAGATTCACAAGCGGGAATGAAACACAGTATTCTCTTCCTTACGCCACATCTTCCTGATCAATCCACAGTTGATCAATTGGAAAATTTAGCACAACGCGCCGCAACCCTTGGTGCGAGAGTCAATATCTGGCTGATCGATTCAGATGACTATTTCGCCCACTTCAGTGCAACATCTCTGAAATCTCTGGCCTTCCAAACCGGAGGAGACTTCTTTGCCTACTCAGGGGTAGAACCATTACCTGACCCCGAAAACTATTTTTCCCCTCTCCGCCATCTTTACACCTTAAAATATGCATCGCAATTAGCTACAGGAGGCACTCATACCCTGGCAGCGCGCGTGCAATTTGACGAACTTGATCTCATTTCTTCCGATCAAAGTTTTTCCCTTGATATCCAGCCACCCAATCCGATGCTCATCTCTCCCCCATCGCAAATCGTACGTCAGGCACCTGAAGACGATCCCTATAATACTGATTTATTGCAACCTACAGAGCAAGTTATTGAGATTTTAATTGAATTTCCCGACGAACATCCACGCCCCATAACGTATGCCGCACTTTTTGTAGATGATGAAAAGGTCTCAGAAATCACCGCGCCTCCTTTCGACAAATTTCAATGGAATATTAGCGAATATCTCAGCAACGGCGAACACTCCCTGCGGATCGAAGTGGAGGATTCTCTTGGATTAGTCAAGACAAGTCTGGGTGTTCCAGTCACTCTGACAGTTGTTCAGCCCCCCACAGGGACACTCGCCTTTTTTGGACGGAATAGTACAAACCTGACGATTGGCGTGATCGCGTTAGCCGGAATTTTACTTGCCCTAATTCTTTTGGTCGGAGGAAGACGCGGATTATTCACCTTTGCTATTGCGCGACGAGAGGCGAAAAAAGCATCCTTCGATCCACTGACACAACCTGTTCCTGCAACAGTCGATGATGAGAAAAGAAATCAACAATTAACCACTCCAAGTTGGGGACGACGCCCTAAACGGGTAAAAGCCTCAGCTTATCTGGCACGGCTCAATGGAGAAGAAAAACCCGCTGCCGAAAAACGGATTCCGTTGACTGGCGAAGAAATAACCTTTGGCACTGACCCCGTCAAGGCTGCGTACGTCCTCGACGATCCTTCCATCTCCCCGGTCCACGCCCGGTTACATCCCGGAGAAGACGGGCACTTTGTCATTTCAGATCAAGATTCGGTCGCTGGCACATGGGTCAACTTTGAACCGGTTAGCAGTGAAGGGGCAATATTGGCACATGGAGACTTGATCCACTTCGGAACACTGCGCTATCAATTTATCCTGGAAAAAGCTCCTGCAAAAAAGAACCCAGAAATCAGCATTGAGGAGAGGCTATCGTGATTCCTTCTGAGCGAGCGCATCTTTTTGTTGCTGCCTTGAGTCACAAGGGGATGAAAGAGGGGAAGAATAATGAGGATCGCTATGCAATCTCTTCCTATTTTTCAGGAAAGGATAATGCTACGCCTGTTCTTTTCGCGATTGTTTCAGATGGAATCGGTGGTCATCAAGCCGGAGAAGTTGCTGCTGAAATGGTGGTGGATTATGTCAGCCAGGCAATCGCAGAGAGTAATACCCAGGAACCAACAGAGATCATTAGGAAGGCAGTGGAGGGAGCCAATCAAGCTGTTGCGAACCTTGCGAAAGAAGATTCAGAGAAGCAGGGCATGGGTGCTACCGTGGTTTGCGTTTGGGTGATTGGGAACAGGCTTTTTGCCGGGGCCGTGGGGGATTCGCGTTTATATCTGATGCGTGGGGCCGCGATACAGCAGTTGACCACCGATCATACCTGGATCCAGGAGGCTTTAGACACAGGTATTTTGACCCCTGAGCAGGCGCATGAACATCCCAATGCCCATGTAATTCGTCAATATGTCGGATCAATAAACCCTCCTGAAGTAGATTTCAGACTTCGTTTGCCCTCTGCTAAAAACAGCGAAGCAAAAAAAAGCAATCAGGGCTTTCGCCTGAAAAGAGGGGATGCTTTGCTCCTGTGCACTGATGGATTGACCGATCTGGTCCGGAACGATGAGATTCTGGACATTGTCCGTACATCAAGCGATCTTGATTCTGCTGCAGAAAGGTTAATTAACACAGCCAATCAACGAGGCGGACACGACAATAGCACAGTTATTTTATTATCGGTGCCCGAAAATATTAAGAAACTCAAAAAGGAGTTTCCATTGCCACTGATTATCGGTGGGGTGATAGCGTTTTTGATAGCGATTTCTGCATTGATAGGGTTTATCTGGTCTATAGGAAAACCGCCTGTCACGCCCACGGTTATCGCTCCTCCCGGTTCAACCCTCGCTGCAACGACAACTGCAAATACCCCAACCCTTCTTCCAACCGAAACGCCAACACCACATCCTACACTGGGGGCGACTTATACCGCATGGCCGACAAACGAACCGTAATCCAAGTTGGGGACTATTTAAATACCTGAATTACCATGAAAACAAATAAATTGTTGTACAACTACCTTTTAAGTCTGGTTGTTGCCATCGCTCTCTTTACCTTGCTTCTGCTCACCCCTATCCCTTATTCATTTACAGCTTTCTTTTGGTATTATTCTCCCCTCTTGTTTTTTATTGTATTTACGATTTATGCTCTCAGTTTTCAATTAGATAATTATTGGGGATGGCTGCTGGGGCTTGGCGTTACAATGGTTCTTTTTGCCTTGGCACTCTCGTATATGTGGAATTCTGGTTACTCTGACAACAAGGTCATCGGAGGGATTCTGCCTTACAGAGATGCCTATCACTATTACAACGGCGCTCGTCTGATGCTTGATGGGCGCACACTCCCCGAATACACAGTTCAGGCTGCTGGACGCCCTCTTTTCCCTGGCTTCATCGCTTCTTTATTGTTGCTCACAGGTAAAAATTTACAAATCAGCATAGCTGTTCTCGTCGGTCTGATGGGATTTACCAGCTATCTATCTGCCCACAATTTGCGCGCTGCCTTTGGCCCGCTGCCCGCTGCTCTCTATCTTAGTTTTTCCTTCCTCTATGCTCAATCCCAGATTGGATTTCTCCACACAGAATTGCTTGGCTTGATTTTAGGGAATTTGGGTTTCATTCTGATCTGGCAATCAGCTCAACAACGAAATCTTAAAAAGTTAATCTTTGCGATCTTTATTTTAATGACCGCTGTCAGTGCACGCGCGGGCGCTTTCCTCATCTTTCCTTTGCTGGCTTTTTGGGCAGGATGGGTTTTTCGAGGAGAAGCACGTTTCTCCTGGAGGAGTTTTGGGATTACCTCCCTGGTTGTAATCCTTTCTTATCTCAGTGTTAACACACTCTATTCCCGCATCTTTGTAGAGCCAGGCAGCTATACCTTTGGAAACTTCGCCTATACCCTTTACGGACAAATCCATGGGGGGACAGGCTGGAATCGTGCCATTCAAGATCTAGCCACAAGAGATCCTGTGATTATCATGGATTCCGCGATCCAATTTTTTAAGGCACATCCAACGAGCTTGCTCATCGGCATAGCAAAATCCTATCGTGATTTTTTCATTCGTGGCGATATGGGCATTTTCAGCTTTTTCGGCCCAAAAACCGTCTGGCTCGATCTCATTCTTTGGATAGCGAGTGTCATTCTGCTAATTATTGGACTGCTCCGCACCATCAAAAATATCAAAAATCCGATATCGTCTCTTATTCTTGCAGGCTTTATCGGAATTTTTCTCTCCATCCCCTTTCTGCCTCCTATTGATGGAGGTAGGCGCTTCTACGCAAGTACAATGCCCTTCTTCTTTGCGCTGATTGCATTAACGCTATCTTCCACCAAAAAAGAAGGGATAAAAGTGATCAGCGACAAGCAAATCGTGACCGCCCCCCTGGCTGGCTTGATCGCGTTGATGACGCTAATCATGCCCTTCTTCATCCTCCAATTTACCACCACCCCGGAAATAGCCTCACCCTCCTGCCCTGTTAACCAGGTCCCATACGCCATTCGTCTTGACCCAAATTCCTATCTTGATATCGCTCCCGAGCAAGAGATTCACTGTGGCAATGTCCCATATATCTGTTTTGATGATTTTTCTCAAAATAGCACAGAAAAAAAGACCAATCTCCTTTACCAGGAGTTAGTTAATCAAGCCAGGTTAGAAGAGGGTACATTAAGGATCTTAGTCGCGAATAATCTCGTTCCACGGAAAAGTCTTCACTTCTTTATTAGTCCCGCAGATCTACTTACACTCATCCCGCCAAGGGCGATAATCTCAGGCTGCGCGACGAAGCTTATTATAAAAAGTTTTCCAACTATCTACAAAATAGAAAGCGTCGCTTTTCCCTGATTCAAATAAAGGGCCCTTTGATATTCAATCCAAAATCTCGATCTTGTCTGGGAGATTTGGCACTGAGCAAATAAAGGCAAATGGCTCATCACCAATACTCTCATACGAATGTGGCACCCCAGCGGGAATAAAGACCACATTATCCTTCTCCACCTCGTAGACCTCGTCTCCTATCGTGATGCGGGCCCGCCCGCTCAAGACAAGCTGTTCATGTTCCACTTCGTTGGTGTGTTTTGGCATTCCGCCACCGGGCTGAATTTCAAAGCGGCGCATTGCGAAATTAGGCCCTTCATCTGACGAGATCAAAACCTGCATCGTTGTTTTGCTACCAGCTTTAACTTCAACCACATTTGCATCCGCAAATTTTCTGACAGACATATTTTCTCCTTCGATTCTATCTAAAAAGATCAGCTATTTCGCACCGTCCCCTTTTGCACTTCCCAGACGCTTGCCCTTTGAATAAATTCTTCCGTAAAAAACTGACTATCCGTTGTGGTGAGCAAGGCCTGCTCACTTTTTCCCAAATATTGTAATAAATCTTGCCTACGCTGCGAATCCAGCTCAGCCATGACCTCATCCAGCAAAATGACGGGCCATTCGCCAGACCGATTCTTCATCCAATCCACCTCGGCCAACTTGAGCGAGAGCAAGGCCGTGCGGATCTGCCCACGTGACCCATAATGACCCAGATCTGTCCCGCTTGCCATGAATCTCAGTTCATCGCGATGCGGGCCTATGGTTGTCACACCGCGAGCGATCTCCTCGCTACGCAAGGCTATCAAACGCTCGGCAAAAGCTTGTTTAATGGGATCAAGTTCAAATCCGGAGCGATCCGTCTCCGTTTCCATCTTCAAGGCAAATTGTTTTTGTGGTGTTGCCAAGGGATCGAAGGCTGGTTGATAGGCTAATCGGAGCACCTCTGATCCGTGCGTCAATTCTCGATGGATGCGTGCCGCCAGCGTTTCCAACTCCTGAATGGCTTGAATCCGCCAAAGGATCAACCGCGCACCCCGATCTGTTACCGTTTCATCCCAAAATGCGAGTTGGTCGGGGTCTCCGCCGCGCTCTGATAACTGCTTGAGCAAGGCGTTGCGCTGCGACACCGCCTGCGCATATTCGCTCAGGGTATGCGCATAAGCCGGGATGATTTGCGCCAGGGTCTGATTAAGATAACGACGACGTTCATCCGGGCCGCCCTCAATGATCTGCGACATTTGCGGGACAAATAGCACCGCGTTGAAGTGACCGACAGCCTCGTTTGCTGAACGCTTGACTCCATCTAATAATATCTCTTTGCGGAGACGTTTTCCGTTAACACCGACTGGTTCATAGATCAGCCGCACCTCCAAACGATGGCTGGCGCCTCCGCTTTTATAGTCCGCAACGATGCGCCCAACGGTAAGTTCCTTGCTGCGTGCGGATATGAAGTTGATCAATTGCCGATCTGAATTTGTTTGGAATGACGTGAAGGCCGCCAAAAAATAGATCGCTTCGAGAATGCTGGTCTTACCTTGCGCATTACTGCCGACCAGCAAAACAGACCCTCGTGGAATATCCATATCCAGGCGGGCAAAATTACGGAAGTTGGTCAGGGAAAGGTGGGTCAGGTGCATAAGAGGTGATGAGTGAAATGTGATTCGTGAAGCGTAAACAAAAATTTACTGGTCTTAGAGTGATTGTGTTGGATCGGAGTGCGCCGCACCCGACTTTTGCTTTGATTCCCTTTAATCAGGCGATATTCAAGCGATGAACCAATCTCGTTAATGCAGATGCGACTCACTTTTCGGCAAATCATCACACTAAAAGCCAAAGAACCGAATTACTTTTCACGCTTCACGCCTTCGCGTATTAAACATTATCTACATAATCTTCTTCGGGTTGCCAGATACTCTCGGCAAGGTCGGTAAACAAGACACCGGTTAAGTGATCGATCTCATGCTGAAAAATGCGTGCCACCCAACCATTGAGTTTCAGCTTGATCTTCTGTCCATTCCGGTTTTTTCCCTTTACCACGATGGATGTGGAGCGTTCCACATCCCCAACGATGCCAGGGACAGAGAGACAACCTTCCACACCCATCACTTTCTCGCTGGACATGCGTGCTATCTCGGGGTTTACGACCACATATAATTTTGGCGGGGGAGCTTCATCTTCCTCGTTTTCCTCGTTCTCTTTCGCCTCGGCAAACTCGATCACCACCACCTGCTCAAGAACGCCGATCTGTGGGGCAGCAAGCCCAACGCCGGGAGCGTCACGCATGGTCTCGACCATATCGTCGATCAATGTTCGAAGATTATCATCAAATTTTTTTACTTCTCGTGCCTTGCGTCGTAAAACTTCATCTGGCACGGTTATTATTTTTCTTAAAGCCATCTGCTCACCTTTAAAAATTTGTTTTCACCAGAAAGATTTTACCCGATTTTGTGGGGCCATGCTTGCAAGAAGCTAGGGAGTTTAATGATATACTTTTGAAAATCCATCCATAATAATTCACAAAGAGGTCAGGCATGAAAGTAACCGTCCTTCAAGAAAATTTGGCCCGCGGTTTAGGGGTCGTTTCCCGTGCTGTTTCCCCACGGAGTACGCTCCCGGTTCTGGCAAATGTGTTGATCGCCAGCGACGAGGGACGTTTACGACTCTCTGCTACAAATCTGGAGTTGGGAATTACTGCCTGGATTCCTGCAAAGGTTGAAACAGAAGGTTCAACGACGGCTCCGTCACGCACATTTTCAGATCTGGTAAATGCCTTGCCCGGCGATCAGGCAATACTAAATCTTGATAGTGGCACGCAAACACTGAATATTCGAAGTGGTGCCTCCATCAATAATATAAAGTGTATTGACTCACAGGAATTTCCTCCACTGACCACTCCGGATATGGATGGGGCGATCCACTTGAATGTCATTGATTTCAAAGAGATGATCCAGCAAGTCGTATTTGCAGCATCCACAGATGAAGCTCGCCCTGTTTTGATGGGTGTTTTGGTCACAGTAAATGGCGACCAAATCGTGATGGCCTCAGCTGATGGATTTCGTTTATCGGTACGCAAGGCAACCCTCTCATCACCAATTGCAGAGCCTATCAATGCGATCATCCCGGCCCGCGCTCTCAGCGAATTAGCGCGGATTGCCGGGGATGGCACTGAGACAATCTCTATGGTTGTTCCCAAAGGCCGCGGGCAGGTAATCTTCCGCGTAAAAGATGCAGAATTGGTTTCGCAATTAATTGATGGCACCTTCCCTGATTATGAGCAGATCATCCCACGCTCATACAAATCCCGAACACTGGTTTCAACCGCGGCGTTGCTAAAAGCCTGCAAGCAGGCAGAAATCTTCGCCCGCGATGGGACGAATGTTGCCCGCTTTGAGATTAAAGCTGCTGCCAATGATATGGAACCTAGCGAGGTGGAAATCTCCGCACAATCGGAGGAAACTGGTTCAAATGAGACCATTGTCGAAGCAACAGTAGATGGGATTGGTTTGCTGATCGCATTCAATGTCAAGTTCCTTCGTGAGGTCCTGGAAATCACAAAGACGCCGAATGTGGCGCTTGAGACCTCTGCGCCGAACGCACCTGGTGTGATCCGCCCGGTTGGAGATGATGACTTTACCCACGTCATTATGCCTATGCACCTGGGATAATTTCCGGTTTGAAGGTTTACAAACCCAAAGATAAAGAGTAAAGTGTCAGGGATGATTATTACCCTGACATTTTTTGCATATCCATAAGAAAACACATATGACCTTAGCTGCCCCTTCTTCTGATCGCATCCTTAATATTTATCTCACTCTCAACCAATATCCCGTGTTGAGCAGCCGTATCCGGGCCCGAATGCGCAGAGAGCTATTTGAACGCGGTATCATTTCCCGGGAAAATTTTAACACCGAGGCGCGTGAAAAGGCGGTCATCTCCCAGGAGCGCGAGGGGCTGCGTGATCCTTTTAGTGAAGAGACTTCGGAAATCTGGGAACTACGCCTGGCACGAATTCGAGATTCACTGACTGATTTTTATTTTGCCTATAATTTTCCCTACGATCATCTTGAGGAGATCATCGTCAAAATCCTTGCGGAGCGCGGCAGCCTGACACCAGATCTCATCACCTTTAATCCTGAGCTTGCCCCGCAAGATATGATCTTTGATCAGGCTACCGCCATCGAAAGTTTACCTCCTGATCAGCGAGAAATTCTTGAAGCGCGCCTCCAGGACATCAAGGTCGTACTAATTCGTACGCTGATCAGTGACCAGCTTGCCTATATCAAAATTGCCAAAGAATGGTTTCAGATCTCTGATCTTCAAAAAATCCGTAAAAGGAAGATCGGAGAAGGGAAGATTGGCGGTAAAAGCGCCGGGATGCTCCTTGCCGCCCGCATTCTTGCAGAGGTCGCGCCAGATGAGATTAAAGCACTGATACGCACCCCAGACTCTTACTATCTTGGATCTGGTGTGATGTATGACTTTATGGAAAATAACGGACTGATGAGGTGGGCAGATCAAAAATATGAGCCAGAAGAGGTGATCAGAGAAGATTATCCAAAATTGCTGAAAGAATTTTGCGAATCAAAATTTCCGGATGAGATTCTCGAACCATTGAGAGCGCTGATTGAAAAAGCTGGAAAACAACCGCTGATCGTGCGTTCGTCCAGTTTGCTGGAAGATAATTTTGGCTCCTCCTTTGCGGGAAAATACGAAAGCTTTTTTTGTCCCAACCAGGGAAGCGTTGAAGAAAATCTGGCCGCCCTCACGGATGCAATTGCCCGTGTCTACGCCAGTGCACTGAGACTTGAACCAATCGTTTATCGTGCTCAGGTAGGATTGATTGACTACGATGAACGGATTGCCATATTGATCCAATTTGTTGAGGGAGAAAAAGTTGGTGACTATTTCCTGCCACACGGCGCAGGCGTGGCCTTCAGCCGCAATCTCTATCGCTGGTCTCCTGATATTCGTCGGGAAGATGGTTTCCTGCGCCTGGTCTGGGGCCTGGGTACACGGGCTGTTGACCAAACGGGCAATGATTATCCTCGCCTGGTTGCGCTCAGTCGCCCCCTCCTGCAACCGGCTGATAATATCAAAGCCATTCAACGGTATTCCCAGCAATACGTTGATTTGATCGATCTCAAAACCAATGAATTTCGCGCCTTACCTGTTAGCGAGGTGGTCAATTCCCGCTACGCGCCACTTCGCTATATTGCGCAAAATATCGAAGGCGGCTTTCTCTCTTCCCTACACACCAATCTAATTGATAAAGAGAAACTGGTGATCAATTTTGATGAACTCCTCCGAAGGACAAAATTTGCAGAGCATATGAAAACGGCGCTCAGCTTACTTGAAAAACATTATAAAGCCCCGGTTGACACAGAATTCGCCATAAAAATTCTCGAACCAAGATCTATCCAACCCAAAGTAGAAATCACCATCCTCCAATGCCGTCCGCAAAGTCAAATAGAAGAAGGGAAAGAAGTTAATCTGCCCTCCAAAATTGCCAAGAAAAAAATAATCTTTTCCACCAGACGAATGGTACCGCGTGGCAGCGTTAGCAATATACGGTATGTCCTCTTTGTTCCTCCTGAAGGGTATTTCAGTATTGCCTCCCAAGGTGAGAGAAATAAATTGGAACGAGCGATCGGTCACCTTAACGCAGCGTTGGATAAAGAAATCTATATCGCTGTGGGGCCTGGACGTTGGGGAACATCAAGCCCGGATTTGGGCGTGCATATCGGCTACGCAGATATCTATAATACCCGTGCTTTGGTCGAGCTATCTGGCGAGGGCGTCGGAACCGCCCCCGAGCCATCCTTTGGGACCCACTTTTTTCAGGATTTGATGGAAGCGAAAATCTACCCCCTGGCAATCTACCTTGATGATGAGGATGTCATCTTCAACAGAAAATTCTTCTACAAGACCCCCAACCACATCCAGGACTGGATCAGCGCAGATGAATCTCTTATGAAATGCCTGAGGGTAATCGATGTTAAAGATTTTCTCCCCAAGCATCACCTTAGCCTCGTTATGGATGATGAAAAAGGGAAGGCAGTCGCTTATCTTGAAAGAGAAGATCAGGGTATGGTCTCGATCTGATAGACTACAAACCGGCGATTATTATAGATTTTTTCCAGACCAATCGGGCAGGAAGTGATTTCTTCAGGCGCGATCTGCCCCATATCCTCCCATTTTTTATTAATAACCACATAATCTCCATGCTCAAGATTTTCACATGTTAAGACAAGAATTGAATCACGCCCGGTCATCAGGCGCATGATGCGGGGTTTGAAGAAAATGATCAGGCTATCTTCGGGCAGATTCTTCTTGACATAGTCAAATAACTCAATAGCGACCTCGTCGAATGGCCCATGGATTTCTCTCTCGCTGGCTAAATTCCCCAAAGCTCCCTGCCCGGAAATGACAAAGAAAGCAAGCGCCAAATAGATCAAAACCCCGCGGTAAAAAAGCTGGAAGATTTTTGAGGTTCTTTCTGTCATGAAGGAAAGAACCGCGCCAAATCCCTGCGCCGCGAGGTAAATGAAAACCGGAATAATGGGGAAGAGAAAACGAATTCCCTGTAGAGCAGGCCAGGAGATATAAAGCAAGAGAGTCAGAACAAAGTAGAGAATAAAGAGGATATTTTCTTTAAATTTCCGAAATATACCGGCAAGAAAGAAAAGACAAAAAATGCCGTATAAAACTTGAGCATAGGCGATTTCTGCAAAAAAGGATTGACCAAGGTTCAAATAAAAGAGTAAATAGGGCCATAATTGGGAAAGACGGAAGTTTTCATAAAGGGATAAGTGAGAAGCCTGCCCATCGGGGAAAATCAGAGAGGTCAGTATCCACAAAGCAAAAAAGACGAGGTAAGGCGTTGCCAACAGGAGAATATTCTTTTTGATCTCAACAAAATCCATCTTCCCTTTAACGAGAAGAAATATCTCGTAGGCAATCAAGGTGGGGAGCAGTAGCAAGCCATTTGTCCGGACGAAGAAAGCGGCAAACATCATGCCCCCGATGAGAATCCACCTGGCGTATCCCGATCCATTTGAGGAGGGTACAGCATCCTGTCTATCGATTAAAAAGAGGGCAAACGTTGAAAAAAAGAGGAAGACAATATCAGAGAGGATACTATCCTGCGCATTCAAGAAAACTGGATTGAAGGCAAAGATGGCCATTAAAGCAAGCGAATCAAAATATGACAGGCGCTTTCGGAGAAGAAAAAAGAGACAAAGGAGAAAAAGAAGATAAAAGAGAATGTTGAGCAATTTCATACTCAACGTGCTGATTCCCATCAGCGCCAGAACCGGGGCGAGGAGGAGCGGGTATCCCCAAGGATAGGCTATCGGACCAACTGGTACATCCGACTCGAGAACGGTAACTGTATTATGAAAAATAAAACCGGTGAGATCACCGTCGATGATACTCCTTGCCTGCATGATATAGGCCGCAAAATCACTATAGGCCCAATTATGCCCGCTTGTGAGCATGCCATAGCCGAGTACTCCTGATAGGATCAGGACCACGATTAATCCAAGAATTTGTTTTTTTGTCATTTCTGAGTATATAGTTGCCAAGTGGTAATGAAGAATAAATAGTGCGGATTTTAACCAAACCTTGCAGGCGGGTGATCGGCTGTTGATGATTTGGGCTTTGCTCTAAAGGATAATAATAAACAACCTCCATTTTACTTTAGAACATTTGTTCTTGTTTGTATATGGCCATTTTCTGATAAAAAAAGAGAGAGATGATCAGTCTCTCTCCTGCAATTTGAACCTGCTACCGCTGGTCAATATTTTCTGCTTTCAGCGACTCGATGATGACCGGAACACGCCGGGACCCCAAAAGCCATAAAACAAATATCGCCAATGGGATCCACCCCATCACGCTGGCAAGGGTCCCACCAATTGCCAGATCAATGCCTGGTATGAGGAATAATATCGGCAAGCTGGCAATGGCATTTAAGGAACCATGCGCGAGGGCGGGAGTCCAGGGGCTTTTGGTATTGAGATATAACCAGCTCATAATTATGCCGACCAGAAGGGTGAAGACAACCATCATAAAAACCCCGGCAATTGGATAACCTGGATAGTTCAAGCCCATCACTATGGCGGGCGCATGCCAAAATCCCCAAATAAGATTACTGATGAGAATGGCCTTCCATTGGCCAAGAGGAAGCAACTTTGGCAGCAGAAATCCACGCCAGCCAAGCTCTTCGCCCAAAGCAAAGATGACGTTTATCAGTGGAGCGATTGTCAGCGCAGCACCGATCTGGATCGCAATCAGCAATGACGAGGTCAGTGCGCCCGTGTCAGGGAGTGCAGCAATGGTCTCGTTGACAGTTGTCAGATTGGGATCAAATTCGCCTATTCCAAATAAGACGGTCACCAAGCCTGCCACAACTGTCAGGATCGGGAAGAGCAACCAGGCCCAAAGGTAAAAGCGTTTCGGGCCCAGTCGTCCCAGATTCAGATCACGGAATGATCCGCCTGAGGTGAGGGTCGCAACGATGGCCGCAATCCCCGGTCCCCACATGGCGAGGGAATAAGCAACTGTCGTCACGATCTGCTGGATTTGCGCGTCCTCATTTTTGAAGGCCAGGGGCAGAAGAAATAAAGGCCAGGCGATCAGGAAGGCAATCACGATAAAGATTGTCAGGGCTTTGCGGTTAATCATATTTTCTCCTAGGATGGCAAATTACGATGGCGACGGGACGTTCTGGTCAGCGGGCGTTTGGCGACGATGGTCACTTTGGCGCTATTGCTGGGGGTATAGACATTGATCGCTTCCCAGCCTTCCTCACCCCATTCATCCAGGGTATCCTGAATGGCCTCATCTTTTGTACCAAAGGCGGAACCGATGGTTTCAACGCGGTATTCCCATTGGGCAAAATCTGTCATAGCAATCTCCCTGAATTATTCAGCCGCTTTATAGACACTGGAAACTAAAAACAACAATTCCTTCATCGTCATTGCGAGGTAGTTTTTTCGCCGAAGCAATCTCCATTTCAATGAGGGAGACTGCTTCGCAAAGGCAGCTCGCAGTGACGTGAAATAATAATATTGAAAATTTACTTATAGTGTATTAAGTTCGCGTTGATAAAGAATATAAGAATAAATATAGAGGAATAAAGTTGTCCCAAGAACAGGGACAAGGATAAACCAGATCGCATTGGAACCGAAGAATATGCCAAGGATGGCAATCACTCCTGAGACCATGAACAGGGTTGCGCCAAGTCGATGGATCTCATCCCAAACGGTATCACTGCTCAAGGTCCAGGGGGTACGGATACCGATAAACCAATTTCGCTTTGCTTTGCGGAGCATGTAGCCAATGAAAAAGAAAAGCAATCCCATTGCAGGCAGGATCGCTGTACTCATTTTGAAAAAGGTCCAGCCGAGATTCCAGAAGATGGTCAGCTTCCAGATATATCCCAGGAACAGCATGATCACAAGGATGAAGAGATTAAAGGCCTCGCGAAATTTAGCCACATTTTCTTTGAGGGGATCAAGGTGCGGTATAGCCAGGAAAAGCAGAAACATTCCCAAAGAAACTATGGGCATCATAAAGACACCCCAGAACCTACTCATATACCCATCAACCACATCGTTGACACCCCAGTGGGATGCCATTGGGTCGGGCAATAAATCGTAGACTACGACACCTGCAATTACTGAAATCAGGATGATGATACTTACTAAAATAGTTGTCAGTTTTGTGCTCATAGTACTCTCCTACGAATCTCATTATCTTTAGGACTTATCCATTTTTATAGCCCTTGTCCCAATGCTCTGCGTTGGGTATTATGACAAGCCGCAACGCAGAGCATTGCGTAGAGGAAAAGGTGGACTGCGTATGTCCTTTATCCTGATGTTTCATGTGAAACAACACATTACTCTTCTTCAGGCAGATTGTTTTGCGCCAAAGATACCATCCCACTCAGACCGCCAAGATTCATTGTATCGACAGCGCTGCTGGGGACGATCACCAAAGCACCCTTTTCCTTCAAGCCTTCAAAGAGCATGTTCATGGCTCGCAGATGTAAGGCGGTGGGATTATTGGCATAGGCTTTTGATGCCTCGGCAAAAGAGCCTGCTATTTGCATTTCGGATTCTCCGAGGATGACACGCGCCTGTCGTTCACGCTCAGCCTGTGCCTGACGACTCATGGCATCTTCCAATTCCTGCGGAATGACGATGTCGCGGATCTCCACGGATTGGACAGTCACACCCCAGGGGGTTGTGCGCTCGTCGATGATCTTCTGCAGATCTTCGTCCATCTTCGCCCGACCAACCAGAATGTCGGCGAGGGTCATCTGACCGATCACTTCGCGGAGGGCAGTCTGGGCGGCCCAGGCAATCGCGACCTGATAATCTTCCACTTCAAGGGCAGCCTTCTCAGCATCCCAGACAACCCAGAAAAGGACGGCGTCCACATCCACTGGAACAGTATCTTTTGTAAGCGTTTTTTCTGCGGCAAAGGGCGTCACCATGACACGATGATCGATCCAGTTGGGGATGGTATCAACAATCGGGATGATCCAAAATGGGCCTGGCCCGGAAAGCGAACGGAATTTCCCAAATCGGAGCACGATGGCTTTATCCCATTGAGAGGCAACTTTGAAGGCAAATAAGACATAGATCCCAATGATCGTCATTGCTGTTACCCAGATGCCGATCCATGCATCCGGCCTATTTTGATAGTCAAAAATGGCCGCACCGATAACAGCGACCAGCATAAAGAAGCCAAAGATCAATCCGGCGATTCCAGAGATGTGCAAATCCTGGGCATCTTTTTTCGTCTTGTTGATTTCACTACTTTTTGATTTTGGAGACATGATTTCCTCACTTCTATTTTTCTTCGGACTGACGCCAATCCGTAATTTCTTTTTCAAGGATTTTCAAAAACTCATCCGGTTGATACCCCAATCGCAGGGCATCCTGCAGGAAACGCTGGGAAAGGGTCTGCAAGGCCTGCGCCCTGATATCCTCCGGTTTCTCGCTTGCCCTCGCTTCAAGGATATAGGTACCGCGTCCCTGTTGGGTGGAGATGATGCCGGCTTCATCCAGCAGTCTATAAGCGCGAGCAATGGTATTGAAATTAACCCGCAACTCCTGCGCCAAAGCGCGGACCGTGGGTAACTGATCGCCAGGCTGCAAAACACCGGCTTCAACCAGTTGCTCGATCTGCTCCATGACCTGGGTATAGATCGGCACGCCGGAACGAAAATCCAGGCGGATGCGGGAGACAAGGGGGGTAAGATCGTTTGGGTTCATAAGTTTAGATATTGTACTAATTGTATAATTGTACTAATTGTACGCGAGAATTACTTTTTGTCAAGAAGGAAAAAGAGGATGTATAATCTGGGGGAGTTGGACATTATTGGCGAGGAAGTTTTTATCTGGTACCGAAGATAAGGCGGTATGCAATCCATTAGATCGCTGGTTTAGCGGCTCTTCGTCGGATGGGCACAATTTGTAAAAAAACGATATGAAACAATTTATAACAACGTTTCGCGACTCCATGATTCAAAGACCGCTTAGTTTGCTTACCTTGGTGTTAACGGGGTTCATGATCACAGTTCCCTTATACCAACGGTTTAGCGGTATTGTGTATATTGAACAGCTGAATTGGGTAGATGGTACAACAATCATTATGGTTGGGATCATTCTCATTCGTGGAGTCCTCCATTGGCAATCTGATACTGACTTGCAAGCAGTTTCCATCGCATTGATTGCCGCGTTGTCTTTCCTATTCACATTTGAGGCACTCTATAAGCTCTCTTTCTACACATTTCCATGGCGCATGGCGGGAGCAGAACTCAGAGAATTTGTGATCCAGGTCGGGATAGCGCTGACCGTCCTGGTTGGATTTGCTTTTGGCAGGTTCAGCATATCCAGGCCAAGCAAAGTTTTTATAGGGATATTCATCATCAGCTGGATTATTTGGTTGTTAGTCGGTTTCCCGCAACTTGAGAGTGGGGAAAACTTCTACGCTGCAATCATCAATATCCCTATCACTCAAAACATGATTTATTTTCTCAATCGAGCAACGAAGGGTGCTTTGTGTCTGGTCTATATTTCTCTTTATAAGTAGATGTTTTCCTGTCATAAGGAACTAATCCATGTCAATCACCAAAGAAAGAATTCAAGCTGCCCATCAACAGGTCTCAAATGCGCTCGAAGACGGTGTGATCCCATTTTGGCTGGAGCGCAGCCTGGATAAGGACTTTGGCGGTTTCCTGACCAACTTCGATGAAAAGGGTCAGGATCTGGGAACTCCCGAAAAATATCTCAACACACAATGCCGCTTGATCTGGTGGTTCTCAACCCTGACCCGTCATTACCCACATAAGAAAGCATATCGCCAGATGGCTCAACAGGGTATGGACTTCCTGCTCAGGCATTTCTGGGATGCCCGGCATGGCGGCTGGTTTTGGAAGACACGGCGTGACGGTGCAAAACTGGATGATGGTAAATCGGTCTACGGTCAGAGTTTTGCCATTTACGCCACGGCGGAATACTATCGCGCCACCCGGGATCATCGCGTGCTCGAATATGCCAATCGCACTTTTGACCTGCTGCAAATCTACTGTGCGGATACTTTGCGAGGCGGGTATTTTGAAAATCTGGAACGCGAGTGGCAAGTTTCGGATCCTGGTTTTTATGGCGGCGACCGGAAAGGGCTGGACACACATATGCATCTGATGGAAGCATTCACCAGCCTCTATGCGGCTTCCGGGCTTCAAATTCACCGCGCCAAATTGGGAGCACAGGTGGAGTTGATCCTCCGGCATCTGATCAATCCTGAAACTGGCTGCGGGCGCAACCAGGTGGATCTGGATTTCAACCCGATACCCGCCATTGCGCTGAATCGCACCTGGAACGCTGAACGTGCCGGGGAAACCCCTGCTGTTCCAACAGATACCACCTCCTATGGGCATAACGTGGAACTCTCCTGGCTGATGAATCTTGCGATCCAAACCGGTGATTTACCGCTGGAACCGTATAAACCGGCCATGAAAAGATTATTGGACCACGCCCTCCAGCATGGCGTGGATTGGGAATGCGGCGGCATCTACCGGGATGGTATCGCCGATGGTAAAGCTATTATCAAAGAAAAGGAATTCTGGCAGAATGCAGAGGTATTGGTTGGGTTCCTGGATGGGTATGAATCTTTTTGCAACGATCGTTATTTTGATGCCTTTGAGAATGTCTGGGAATTCGTCAATACGCATATGATCAACCATGCTATCGGTGAGTTTCGGACCTTGTTGGATCGCAAAGGTCAGCCAATTGATGCCAATATCGGCAATCCCTGGAAGGTCGCCTACCACACAGGCCGCGCGCTGCTTGAATGTTCAACACGCTTGGCTCGTTTATCTCAAGCCGCCTGAAAGAGATTGCTGCAAAGAAAAAGGCCATCCTTTTCAGGATGGCCTTTTTTGAATCAGTCAATTTTATCTACGGCGCTGGCGTTTCTTCAACCCCTGCTTCAGGAGCAACTTCTCCCTCAACCTCAGGGGCTACTTCGACGCTGAGCGCAGCGGCTTCGGAAGCAGATTCAGGCATCCCGGCTTCGACCCAGCGGATGAACATATCAACAAACTCGGGCTTCAATTCTTTCTTGGGCGGCATCACACCGATCGTCTCATCATCCACACCGATCACTTCGTTCTGCTGAATTGTCTGGAGAAGGATGCTATTCAAATCGCCAGCAACCAGGTTGGGCACATTATTACCACTCTTGAGGATCTCCTCGTAGCTCCCCATCAGATATTCGTTATTCTCTTTGCCCTCACGATGACAGGACATGCAATAACGCTTGGAAACTGCGGAGATATGGACTTCATAGGAAGGCACTTCGCCCTCTGCCAATGTGGGGATCGCAGATGCCGCAACTGCGTCAGCAGGGATTTCAGCACGGTCGTCCCAGCTATAGCGCATAAAGGCGACCATATATTCGATTTCGCTGGGAGTTAGTTCTCCACCATAAGCGCCGCCAAAAGGAGGCATACCCAGGTTTGGCTGACCGTAAGCGATAATGTCAAAAAGGCTGCCATCGTTTCGGGTATACATCTCGTCGGTGCTGCTGATCGATTTGACGATCACACCCTCAAGACCTTCAACACCGGCGATCTCACCGCCTTCCCCATCCGGGCCGTGACATTCCACACATTGGATGGAATACAGATCCTGGCCGAGGACGATCTGTTCGGTGAGGCTTCCGGCAATTTCGGTCTCGACCTGGGGAGGCGTTGTAATAACCGCGTTGATCGTTAACCCAATCATCCCGATCACAATAAAGGTCATTAACCCAATCGCAAACTTTCTTTTGGAGTAATGGCGAAAGGGATTTTTATCGTATAACGGAAGGAGGATCAATGCCAACACTAAAATGCCCGGAATAACTGCCGCACCAACCCACTCGATCTCGCCGGGGAAGTATTTCAGGAATTCAAAGAGGAAAAGAAAATACCACTCGGGACGGGGCACATAAGAGGCATCTGTGGGATCAACCTTGGGTTCGGGATGGATCCCGATAAAAGTCGCCAGGCCGATCAACAATATGAAAAGAGCAAAGGAGACCAACAGATCTTTGTAGATGCTATCGGGCCAGAAGCGTTCACCTTTTTGCAACTTTTCTTCGTATTTTTCGTTTACTTTTTTCTTGAAGTCATCATTCATCGGTGTGCTCCTTAATCATCCTGGTCGGGGTATGCAGATTCACCATGACGCATGATCAGATAAAGGTGAACGCCGATCAAGCCAGCCAAAGCGGCGGGCAGCATCCAGATATGGGCGGAGAAAAAACGTGAGAGCGTCAGGGCGCTCACATCCGTGCCGCCGCGCAAAGCCTTCAGGATAAAATCCCCAATGCCGGGCACGACCCCACCGATCTCAGTCGCGACAACAGTTGCCCAATAAGCCCGCTGGTTGAAGGGGAGCAAATAGCCTGTGAAGCCCATTCCCAGGGTCAGCAGGAAGAGCAGGCTGCCGACGATCCAGGTCAACTCACGGGGATATTTATAAGATGCCGAGAAAAAGGTACGCAACATGTGGATGAAAACAATCAAAACCATCAGAGACGCGCCCCAATGATGGATCCCGCGGATCAACCAGCCGAAGGCAACCCCGTTCATAATATACTGAATGCTGTCATAAGCATGATCCGGTGAGGGGGTGTAGTAAACGGTAAGAAATATCCCGGTGGCACCCTGCATGATAAACAGAAACAAGCTTGCGCTCCCGAGCGTATTCCACCAATTCCCATGGGGTTCGGGACGGTCAAGCAGATTTTTATACAGACCGTCGAACCCTACCCGTTCATCCAGCCAAGCATAGATTTTTTTGAACATAGGTTTTAGCCTTTCTGGAAGAAGATAAAGAGGTTGCCCTCTTCGATCTTTGTTTCATAGCGATCGAGGGGGGCAGGAGGCGGGCCATCAAGGACTTCGCCTTCTGAGCCAAAATGTGCAGCATGGCAGGGGCAGGCGTAGTTATTATTTCCCTCGTCCCAATTGACACTGCAGCTCAGGTGCGTACAACGACTGGAGAGAGCCAGGAGATCGGTTTCGGTTTTACGTAAAATAAAACCACCGTAACTATTCACTGTTTTTTCCCATCCATTGACACTCGAACGGGTAAATGAAAAAGATTTCGGCGAGCCAAGAGGAAAATTTTCCAACGGGCCAAGCGGTATCCAGGCCTCACTGGATTGGACCTTGAGCGCCGGGTCGATCAGATAACCAATCACGGGGATGCCCAGCGCAGCCCCCATGACGGAGCTCAATGCGATCGTAACAACCTTAACAAAATCTCGCCGGCTTATTCGGCTGGAACCTGCCATGCGTACCTCCTTGGGAGTTCATTGCAGAGTATATAGAATTTCAGACAAATACTTACTTAAAAACCATACGTATTTTAATACATTTTGCACTAAAGGATTATAAAGGTCTATTTAATCTTTTTTAGAGGAAGACTGAAACCAAATATCTATGTACATTGTCACTTTCTATGTCCAGGCCTGAATGGGATAATTTATCCGTTCCCGTTATAATACAATCTGATGATTGTTTTTCTAACAAGTAAATCTCTTCGATTTTATGTCTGGACCAGGTATAACGATATTCCAATCAGGAGGCGTAAATGGCTCTAAACCGGAAAGTTAGTCTCTTCACGGGACTAAAATACAAAGGGGGCGGCCCAATGTGGGCATGGATCATGCATCGCCTTAGTGGTTTGGCAATGGTCTTTTTTGTTGGAGGTCATATTATTGCCGGTTTTCTCACCCAGCAATTTGGCAGTGAGGTGGGGATCGCCATCAATACTATTTACGAAAACTGGATCTTCCAACTGGCACTTTTCTTCCTCGTAATTTTTCACGCAGTCAATGGATTGCGCGTCGTCATCCTCGACCTTTGGCCTGCTCTGCTGGAATACCAGCGCGAAGCAATCTGGCTGCAATGGCTTACCTTTATCCCCATCTATGGTCTTGTGCTCGTTGTTGTGCTCAAAGACGCGCTGGGTGGCTAGGAGGAGATGCAGATGAGTTCACGAACTGTAGCAAAACGCGGTTTCAATCTTGACTATATCATGTGGCTTTTCATGCGACTTTCGGCACTGGCCCTATATGCCCTGGGATTGACCGGCCTGGTGGCCGCCCTCATCATGGGAGCCCGCACCCAAACCGATATCAGCACGCTCCTCCGCTGGACATTTTTCCCCAACCCCAGCCATGTCATTAGCAGCGACATCGTCAACCTCGAACCCTGGATCAATTCCTTCTGGCAAATAATCCAGATGCTGGTGGTCTTCTTTGGCGTCACGCATGGCATCAACGGTCTCCGTATGGTTGTGGAAGATTTTATTGGTAGTAGCTGGTGGAGAGTCCTCTGGCGCGGTTTCATTTTTTTCCTTTGGCTTTTCATCTTGCTTGTGGCCATCTACGTAGTTTTGGCTTCATAAGAGGAGTGACTTCATGAAACAACATCAATTTGAAGTCGTTGTTGTGGGTGCCGGTGGCGCAGGCCTGATGGCCGCATTATACGCATCGAAAACCGCTTCGACGGCTGTTATCTCGAAACTATATCCTACACGTTCTCATACTGGTGCTGCGCAGGGCGGCATCGGCGCTGCGCTGGGCAATCTCGAAGAAGATCACCCCGAATGGCATACCTACGACACCGTCAAGGGAAGTGATTATCTCGGCGATCAGGACGCGATTGAGTTCATGTGCGAGGAGGCTCCCAGCATAGTTTACGAGCTGGAACATATGGGGCTTCCCTTCAGCCGAACCGAAGATGGCAAAATAAATCAACGCCCTTTCGGCGGTCATACCAATAACGATACTGGCAGGCCGGTCACCCGCGCATGCTATGCGGCGGACCGTACCGGTCATATGATCCTGCAAACCCTTTATCAGCAAAGCATAAAAAATAAAGTCACCTTCTATGATGAATTCCAAGCGCTGGACGTGATCGTGACAGACGATGGTGTCGCTGGTGTTGTCGCCCTTGAAATTGCGACAGGTGAAATACACGTCTTCCACGCTAAATCTGTTATCTTCGCGACTGGTGGCTGGGGACGTGTCTGGGAGATCACCTCCAATGCCTATGCCTATACCGGTGACGGGGTTGCGATTACCCTGCGTCGCGGCATCCCCGCGCAGGATATGGAGTTCTTCCAATTCCACCCAACCGGCATCTATAAAATGGGTATCCTCATTACCGAAGGTGTTCGCGGCGAAGGCGGCGTACTGATCAATGGCAAAGGGGAGCGCTTTATGGAAAAGGAAGGCTATGCTCCCAACGTCAAGGAATTGGCCTCCCGGGATGTGGTCAGCCGGGCCATGTATCTCGAAATGAAAGCAGGTCTCGGCATCGAAGGGAAGCGTTATCTCTATCTTGATGTTACGCCTGAGATGGTCAACAAATATGCGACTCTCGACGGACGCACGCGCCCGGACGGAACCCCCTATCGTGTCACGAGTGAGGAAATCCTCAGCAAGCTTCCCGACATCATTGACTTCTGCGAAACCTATCTCGGCATCAACCCTGTCACACAGCCAATGCCTGTCCAGCCGACAGCACATTATGGCATGGGCGGTATTCCAACGGATAAATTTGGTCAGGTTGTCGTTGACAAAAAGAATAAGATCTTACCCGGCCTTTATGCAGTTGGCGAAAATGGATGTGTTTCGGTTCACGGAGCCAACCGTTTGGGAACCAACTCCCTGCTCGATCTGGTTGTCTTTGGCAAACACTCTGGCCTGAAGGCTGCTGAATATGCCAGGAATTCAGGCTATATTCCGCTTCCTGAAAATCCCGCAGCTTTTGCAGAAGAACAACTTGAAGCCTTGCGCAATTCCGATGGCGATGAACACATCTCTGATATTGGTAACGAGATGAAAGAGGTCATGTTCGATCATGTCGGTGTCTTCCGCACAGAAGAGGGGATGAGCAAAGCCCTCGGGAAAATCCGCGAGTTGAAAGTCCGCTTCAAAAATATCAAGCTGGATGATAAAGGCTCTGTATTCAATATGGATATCCTGAACGCCTGGGAATTGAGCAACCTGCTCGATATCGCCGAAGTGACCACCGTCTCTGCGTTGAAGCGCAAAGAGAGCCGTGGCGCCCATGCCCGCGATGACTATCCTGAACGAAACGACAAAAAATGGATGAAACATACCCTTGCCTGGCTAAAGGAAGATGATGTCAAGCTGGACTACAAGGATGTGGTCTTCACTAAATTTAAACCGAAAAAACGGGTCTACTAGGAGGATATGATGAAAAAAATAACATTGAAACTCTTCCGCTATAACCCGGAAACAGATAAGAAACCTCATTACGACACTTTCAAAATGGAGGTTGAGCCAACCGACCGCGTGCTTGATCTGATGGAAAAGGTCAAGGGCTATGAAGATGGCACCCTCTCCTTCCGCCGCTCCTGTGCACATGGTGTCTGTGGCTCCTGCTCAATGCGCATCAATGGTGAGAATATGCTGGCCTGCAAGACCCTCGTCCAGGATCTGGGAACAAATAAGATCACGGTGGAGCCAATGCTGGGTCTGACTGTGCTCAAAGATATGATCGTTGATATGAAGCCTTTCTTCATCCATTACGAATCGGTCATGCCTTTCTTTGTCAATGATGAGCCTGATCCTGCACAGGAACGCCTTCAAAGCATCGAAGATCGCGAAAGATTTGACGATACCACCAAATGCATCATGTGCGGCGCCTGCACCACTTCCTGTCCCTCCTTCTGGGCAAATGAAGAATACGTTGGCCCAGCTGCTATTGTCAATGCGCATCGTTTTATTTTTGATAGCCGAGACAAAGCCGCTGCCGAACGATTGCAAATTCTAAACGATCAATTCGGTGTTTACCGCTGCCGCACGATCTTCAACTGCACCGTCGCCTGCCCGCGCGATATTCAAATTACAAAGGCTATCGGTGAGGTCAAGAAGGCGATTGCCACTGGTAATCTCGACTAAGAGAAAAAGAAGCAATTAAAAAGACATCCGAAACCAATAGATTTCGGATGTCTTTTCGTTTATATAACTTTCTCAGGACTTACGCAAAATACCTTTATCTCGCTGCGTTGTAGCTTGTCTACAATTCCCCAACGCAGAGCATTGGGACAAGGACTATAAAAAACGTAAGCCCTATCCCTATTGCTCATAACTTCTTTTTTGTGCTTGCCAAAAATTCAAGCCGGCGATATAAAAATAACCGCCTGCATAAAATATTAGCCATACAACGAGACTCCAAATCCCCTTGGTTAAAACAAAAAACAGCAATCCGGTTGCATAGAGTGCCAATAAAATTTCAAGCCAGGCGAAAGGATCACGTGGCAATATATATTCGTTGATCTTAATAGCGATATTTTCTTCGCTGATATTGAATTTCGGTGTTCGCAAAAAGGCGCTCTGCTTTCCTAATAATGCTTCAAAGACTGCAAGTGAGTTATTGAGAGAAAGCCCCATGCCTAATACTAATAACATTGCAAGATTATAGATTTTCCTAAGATTGGTTTCTTCTTTTTCTCCCATCGCAACCCAATACATCAGCAGCGGACCAATTGCTGCAAACAGAAAAATCGGTGTTATCCAAAGAAACGAGCTTTTAAGCAATATGAGGGGTAAGGCTATGATCAGATTGAATAGCATCAGCGGATGGACAATATAATGGGTAAGATGAATTGTAGCTTCAACTTTTTTGATAAAGGAATTTGATGAATGCCACAAGTCCTTTAGCAGTTTTCGAGCGGTCTGGATGCTGCCTTTCGCCCATCTAAATTGCTGCCGTTTAAAGGCATTAATATGGACCGGGAGCTCTGCCGGAGCAATAACATGGGGAATATATTTGATTTGCCAACCTTTGAGTTGGGCACGATAACTGAGATCCAGATCTTCGGTCAGGGTATCGTGGTGCCATCCCCCCGCATCTTCTATGCATGTTTTTCGCCAAACACCTGCGGTACCGTTGAAATTCAGAAAGAGATCATGTCCACAGCGAACTTCTTGTTCAATTATGAAGTGCCCATTGATCCCGTTGGCTTGTGCCCGCGTTAACCAGGAAGCTTCCTGATTGATATGCCCCCAACGAGCTTGTAAACAGCCAATAGCGGGGCTGTCTTGATAATAGGGCATAATTTCTTCAAGATAATCTGGTGAGGGTAAAAAATCGGCGTCAAATATGGCGATAAACTCTCCTTTTACGGAATCAAGCCCAAATTCCAGTGCGCCTCCCTTATATCCATATCGATCAGGTCTTTGAATATGTTCAATATCCAGACCTTTTAGACGCTGTTTTTTTACGGCCTGAGCAACAATCTCCCTTGTAATATCTGTGGAATCATCCAAAACCTGGATATGGAGACGGTGGCGAGGATATTTTAGATCCCCAACGGCTTCGATAAGACGTTCAACAACATAGCGCTCATTGTAAATTGGAAGTTGAACAGTTACATAAGGTCGATCATCGTTTGTATTAAATCTTTTGATGACGGTGGGCTTATGCCGTTTTACTCTGAACCAGGCCAATACGAGAGAATTATAGCCATATAGGGCCAGAAGCGTAGCGCATAAAAAATAAAGAATTTCTATAAATCTCAATTCATATACCTCTTATCTGATAGAAGCCATTACCACAAGAAAGGGATTTTTGGTTCGCCACGATTTTTCAGAAGCCAGGCATCCAACCCCAAACTGCGCCCTGATTTTGTCATGAATACAACGAAGAGAATGCCCAAAATTGTGACATAGCTCCAGGGCCAATCATGCCCAAAAGTGGCGAGAAAGGTATTGATGATGAAAAAGGCAGCGATTCCACTGGTGATCGGGGTGAATATACCAATCAGCAGGAATAGTCCCATAAGGAATTCCCCAACGAGCTGAACCGGTGCAAAAACACCCCGGATCGGGAGGATGACATTGTCGATAAAGGCAGCGTACCACCCCAGGGAGTTGGCACTTTGAGGAAAGACTTCTGTAAAGAAGTATTGCAATCCATCAGGCGTGTAAAAGCCTTTGGTGAAATTGCTTCCCCAGGTTGTCAGGAAAAGTATGCCAAGCATAATGCGCAATAATGCGACCCAACCCAGAGGTGTGCGTTGATCATCTTTGGTTATTATCGAGTTCATTTTTATCTCCTTACGAGAAAGGGATTAAGTGGATGCGTTCTTTGGGTATATGCAAAACAACCTTTGCGTGTTTATCATACCGGTGATGAGATTGAACAGAAGAACTTAAGATTTGCCCCTCCACCAAAAAATCGACCTGTATTCTGGATCCAAAATTTTTTTGTGAAAGGATTTCTGCTGACAGGTTATTATATCCATTTGCACCAATTTCGACTGCCTCAGGGCGAATGGAGAGCGTTACAACTCCATCAGGCCAATCTATTTGAGAGACTTCCAATTTTCCAATATTGGTTTTTACGCTGCTGCCACGCTTGACTCCCTGGAGTATATTGGCACCTCCAAAAAATTGAAGCACATCAATATCTGCTGGTTGCTCAAAGAATTGATTTGGTGAACCAACCTGGCGTAGACGTCCATCCAGCAGTAGTGCCACCCGATCCGCAATTGTGATCGCCTCTTCCTGATCGTGGGTCACAAAAATAGTGGTTATGCCCAAGTCTTTTTGGATAGAAAGGATCGTTTCCCGTAATTCGATTCGCAAAGCGGGCTCAAGATTACTCAGCGGTTCATCCAATAGCAAAACCTTCGGCTCAACCACCAATGCCCTAGCGAGAGCCACCCGCTGGCGTTGACCGCCTGATAATGAGGCTGGGTGGCGATCTTCAAAACCAGAAAGTTTGACTGCGCTCAAGGCCTTTTCGACTCTTTCTGAAATTTTGGCTTGCTTCATTTTCCGAACTCTTAAGCCAAAGGCAACATTTTCTTCAACCGACATAAATGGGAAGATGGCGTGATTTTGGAAAACCATTACTGCGCCCCGCTTTTCGGGAGGAATATTATTTACCGATATCCCATCAAAACGTATCTCACCAAATGTGGGGGCCAACAGCCCCGCAATTAAACGCAGAACGGTTGTTTTCCCACTCCCTGAAGGGCCAAGTAACGCAAGAAGTTCACCCGATTTGATCTGAAGATCGAGATTTGTCAGAACAGGTTTACCCGGCTCGTATTCTTTGGTGATATTGGTCAGGGTTAGATTGGTCATTTTATTTTTCTAAATTTGTCCAGGATAAGTAGAATTGTATCAAATCCTCAATCTGTTTTTTTTTAGGGCCAAATTTCCATCTCGCCACTTAGTGGCAATGGAACCACGGCATCTGGTCCAACAAACCATCGATTATAGATTTCATGATAAGTGCCTTTTTTCCAGAGTTCCTGAAGCGCAAAGTTAACCTGATCGCGCCAGCTTGAATCATCGTTAGGCAGGCCAACCCCAAATTGGACCTTATTATGCCCTCCGGGGATGAGTTCCAGATTAAGGTCTCCAGCTGCGAGGGCCAGGAGGGTGATATTGTCTTCGGTATAGCCCTCCACGGCACCATCCCGCAGGGCTTGCATTGCAGCCAGCTTATCGGAAAATTCAACTATTTCAGGCGCGGGCCCACCATGGGTTGTGGAATAGTTCGTCCATGAGTCTATAGTAGAGCTACCCGCATTTGCTGCGACTTTTTGGCCCATAATCTCTTCCAAGGTTGCATAAGTGCCTTTGCGAATCAAAAAGGATTGATTATCCCAAAAGTAGGTGATGCTAAAATCAATGGCCTCATCTCTTGAGCGTGTGTGATTCATGCTTGCCACAGAAATATCAACTTTGCCTTCTTGCAGGAAGCTGATCCGGGTGGTTCCATCGACCTGAACCAGATCAATTTCATAACCCAGTTCTTCTGCCAACGCATTCGCGAGATCAACATCGAAACCGACCCATTCGCCATCTTCTTCAAGATAACTCAGGGGTGGATTATCAAAGCGAACACCAATCCGAACGACGCCTTCACTCGCCACACGATCAGCCGTTGATTCAACAGAGGACGCCCCCGAAGCGGTACAAGCACTGATCACAAGGACGATTGCCAAAAACAAAAAGGGAATTATATTTTTTCTTTGCATGATATTAATCTAGCCACCTGACAGTTTTGCATCAACGGTAGGTACACATCGAAATGTTGAAT
>NZ_CEYOSI010000011.1:21934-30193 GCF_982879505.1 Candidatus Desulfolinea nitratireducens | reverse complement strand
TAGAGCATCATCCATACCCTCACAAATGATGATTGGGATAGTGTTTCCTCCGCCCAAATATGAAACATCTCTTACCCATAATCCTGGTGAAGGTCATGCATGGGTAGAATATTATGCAGAGGGAAATTGGAAAATGGCAGATCCCACTTGGGGATCTGAATACTCAAAAATATTGCAGTTTAATCGAAACGATGGCCGCCATATATCCTATGGGGAGTTAGAACAATTGTCATCCGTTATCAAGATATTGAATACATGGGCACTTGATCATGCTGATCAGGTGTTGGCATCTTCCAAATGTTTCAGGTGTTACGCTACTTCCAAGTCAGATCAAATTTCGTTAATTCCAGTGACGGCAATTCAAACATATTGGGATGGGCGCTGGGCAAATACTCTTGTTATTTGGGCATTTACTACTTGGTTGCTTAGAAAATATAGAGACAAGATCATTGGCCCACCATATCGGAAAACCGAATTGCCAAGTAATTCTTAGATTACAGATATCTTCAGTTCTATTGGGAAAATATTGATAATGCGTAATAGGATGGCAAATTATTTATTACCCTAAGAGTGGTTTTCATAGGCATCGATTCATGGGCTTATGCAATTAATTAAACATCCTGAAATTAAAATTTTTTCAGATTAAAATCCCTCAAAAAACCTTATCTTTTGTCTTTTTTTTCACAATATAACAAATGTCACGCATTAGTCATGGCAATGCATACTGGCGTAAATGTGATTGTTTTCACATACTTAACAGGAGGAGAATTAAGCAATTTTTTCCTACGAAATTGATCTTTGTCATAATATAGAAATTGGTGGGCCGTATGATCAGTTTTTTGAGTCCGTATAAGAAACATCAACTTGGGGTCTATTTCAGTACGATTAACGACCGGTTCGTCCGCTATACAACATCTCATCTACTCAAGATAAGCAACCCAGGAGGCCAATAATGGCAGATACTGTAACCGAAGCAAAGGCTGGATTCACCACAAAGTTCTATAATAGTCTTTTTGAGGTCGCCGAGGGTGAAAAGATAAAAACCTGCCTGCAATGTGCCGATTGCAGCGGGGTTTGTCCTTTTGGCTATCTAATGGATTTTCCTCCTGGCAGAATGATCGCCTGGATGCGCGCTGGCATTCTTGACAAGATGCTTGATACCGACTCTGTATGGATGTGTGTTTCCTGCTACGCCTGTACAGAAGTCTGCCCAAAAAATATACCCCTGACTCCTGGCCTGATGACACGCGCCAAGGAGGAATTGCTTTTGGCCGGGAATATCCCTACAGAATTACAAAGTGCACTGGAATTTTCCCAGCGCTACGGCAATCCATTGGGCGAATCCCCCCGCAAACGCGCCGATTGGACAGCCGATCTTGATTTCGAAGTACCAATTATGCGCAAGGCCAAACGCCCAGTAGATGTGCTCTGGTTTGTTGGAGACTATGCATCCTACCATCCTCGAGTGCAGAAGACCACAAAAGCTTTTGCAAAACTCCTCCACAAATTAGGCATTGATTTTGGCATTCTTGGGCCGGAAGAAAACAGTGACGGGGATTCGCAGCGCTTAGCCGGAGAGCGTGGGCTTTTTGAAATGCTTGCAGAAAAAAATGGCAAGGCTTTTTCTCAATACGAATTCAAAGAAATCATCACCACTGATCCGCACGCTTATAACGCAATTAAAAATGAATATCCACAACTTGGTATTGAATATCCGGTCAGGCATTATACCGAATTCCTGACAGAACGGATTGAAGAGATCAAACCGTTGCTTAAAGATAACGGAAAAAAGAAAGTCACTTATCACGATCCCTGCTATCTGGGACGTGCCAATAACATATACGATGCACCACGCACTTTGCTCGAGGCAATTCCCGGCGTGGAGATCGTCGAGATGTCCCATACCAAGAGCACCAGCCTATGTTGTGGCGGGGGTGGCGGTGGAATGTGGCTGGATGGCTTCCAATGGGAAAAAGGAGAAGTACGATTATCTGACTGGCGAGTCAAGGAGGCGGTCACTTCCGGGGCTGAGATCCTGGCGGTAGCCTGCCCTTATGAACCCCCACGCTTTGAAGATTCCACGAAAACCGTTCCCGGAGCAGAGAAGATAATCGTCAATGATATTTTGGAGTTGCTTATCGGAGCCATGGAATAATCCGACGGAGGAGACAGATGGCAAAAATTGTAGCAATCGTCAAGATGGTGCCCGATCTCGTTGAAGAACTTGAAATCAACGAGGCTGGTACCGGCTTGGACAGGGATTGGCTGCGCTTGATCATCAACGAATTCGACAATCATGCCATTGAGCAGGCGATCCTGTTAAAAGAAAGAGATGCTGGTGAGGTCACAGTAATTGCGCCCGATGCGGAAGGCGTTGAAGATATGCTCTTCACCACAGCCGCCAAAGGCGCAGACCGGATGATTAAACTCGCTGGTGATCTTGAAGAGGGCGCAAATAACCATGCACTGGCTCGTGCCTTTGCCGAGGCTGCCAAGCCCTATCAACCTGATCTGATTTTGACAGGCGTTCAGGCCAATGACGATCTGGATGGCCCAGTCGGTCCTTTGGTCGCTGAATATCTGGGAATGCCTTATGTCGGCTATATCTCAGGTGTCACCATTGAGGGCAACAAAGCCATCGTTCGCAAGGAATACCCGGGCGGGCTGATCGGCGAGATGGAGGTCACCTTGCCGGCTGTTTTAGGCATTCAGGCTGGCGAAGAACCTCCCCGTTATGTGGCGATCTCTAAGGTTCGGCAAATGATGAAAACCGCGGAAATTGACGAGCAAGAGATTTCTGAACTTAATCCCAATGGTGGAGTAATTGCCAAACGCATGTATTTGCCTGAGGCCGCCAAACGGGCCGAAATGATCGAGGGGGATGAAGAGGAAATTGCTGCAAAACTTGTAGCGATTTTCAAGAAAGCAGGTGCGCTATGAACCAGGATATTTATGTCATCATAGAACATCTACAGGGCCAGGTTGCCGACATATCCTATATCACATTGGCCGCTGCACGTGATTTGGCTCAGGAAACTGGTGGAAAGGTCCTCGGTGTACTCCTGGGGCAAAATGCGCAGGAATTGGCTTCCACATTGGCCGCTGACAGTATTCTCTATGCAGATCACCCGGCTTTGGCTGAATTCACTTCCGACGCTTATCAGAAAACGGTAGCAAGCCTGATTGGAGAAAATGAACCGCGGGCAGTGCTTTTTGGGAACACATCCATCGGCGCAGATGTCGCCAGTGTCTTATCCGCCCGTTTATCCCTTCCATTAGTAAGCTCATGTGTAAAGACCAGTGGAGGGAAACTCACCAGCCAGATTTGCGGCGGCAAGATCATGGCAGAAAGCGAATTAGCAGAAACGACTACATTAATTACCGTGATTCCCGGAGGCTACAAGCCAGAAAGCGGTCAGAGCGAAACCGCACCTGAGGTAATTTTATTCGACGCTCCCGCGTTAGATGATCTGCGCGTGACGCTCAAAGGCTATATTGAGCCTGAAGCCGGAGACGTGGATATCAGCAAAGAATCGATCCTGATCGCCATCGGTCGCGGCATCCAAACCGAAGATAATATCGAACTGGCCGAAGAATTGGCTAAATTCTTAGGCGGCACAGTCTGCTCGTCGCGACCTATCGTCGATCAGGGCTGGCTGCCCACCTCGCGGTTGGTTGGCAAATCCGGACAAACTGTGAAACCCAAGCTTTATCTGGCGCTGGGTATCAGCGGTGCACCAGAACACGTCGAGGGGATGGCTGAGAGCGAAGTGATCGTCGCCGTCAACATGGATCCCAATGCCCCCATCTTCGATATCGCGACCTACGGCGTCGAATTTGATTTCTTTGACCTGATCGATCCTTTGCTTGAGCAAGTTGAAGAAGCTAAAGAAGGATAACTCCGTAGATGAGGAGAAGACGCGATGCCTGAACGACTAAATTACTGGGGAATACCGCATACCTGGGGCAAGCCGGAGCTTTATGTCTACACGATCATGTTTCTGGCGGCCGCGATCATGCTCTTCCGATTCTATCGACAGGCCAGTCCGTGGTGGCGGATAGGTCGCTCCGAACCACGCTGGGATAAACTCCATTTGCGGGTATGGCGCGTAATTCAATATGCCATCATCCAAACCCGAGTTCTCCGTCAACGGTATCCTGGTCTGATGCATGTGGCCATCGCCTGGAGCTTTTTTGTATTCTTCCTTGGCACAGCGCTGGCAACCGTCCATGACCATTTCTTCGAATTTCTTTATGGAAACACCCTCGTAATTTACAAATTCACTCTTGACGTTTTTACGATCATTTTCATCATTGGGGCAGGGATGGCCATTTATCGACGTTACGCCCAGAAACCCGAGCGACTAACACTGGAGCCCGGATTCACCTGGACCTTATCACTGATCGTAATCATCGTGCTGGGTGGACTAGGTACTGAATCCCTGAGATTGGCTGTGGAACGCCCGGACTGGGGGGCTTGGTCCCCCGCTGGATGGCTGCTTGCCCAGCTTTGGATATCTACCGGCGCATCAGAAACCACCCTGACCAATTGGCATCTCGGCATCTGGATATTCCACCTGCTCACCGTAGCTGTGACTCTCATCACCTTGCCGACTGGCACATTATTGCATACTCTGACCGGCCCACTGAATGCCTTTTTCTCCAAACTCGACCGTCCCATGGGTGCACTTGCTCCCGCTGCAGAAACTGCCGAGGGAAAACCTATTTTTGTCAGCAAACTCAGCGACCTGACCTGGAAACAGTTACTTGATGGGGATGCCTGCACTGAATGCGGTCGCTGTCAGGATGCCTGCCCGGCCTTTGGCGCTGGAACCCCACTCTCCCCGAAAAAATTGATCCTGTCTCTTCGGGATGCTCTCCATCATAACGGAGGCCAGCCAAACCTCGTGGGAGAAGCGATTCCAGAAGAGGTACTTTGGTCTTGCACAACCTGTGGTGCCTGCATCCAGGAATGCCCGGTGCTGATCGAGCATATAGACACCATTGTTGATCTCCGTCGAACTATGGTCATCGAGGGCATGATCGATGCCGAGCTCCAGGACGCATTGACCAATCTTGGGCGGTATGGCAATTCCTTTGGTCAGTCAGAACGGATGCGGGCGCGCTGGTCGAAAGAGATTGAGCCAAAAGTTAAAGATGCAGGCAAAGAAGCAGTGGAATACTTGTGGTTTGTGGGCGATTATGCATCCTACAGCCCTACACTAACCGAGATCACCCAGAGAACGGCCGAAGTTTTCCAAAAAATCGGCCTGGATTTCGGCATCATGTATAAGGGCGAAAATCACGCCGGGAACGACGTGCGCCGCGTTGGAGAAGAGGGGCTTTTCGAGATGCTGGTAGAGAAGAACGTCAAGGCGATGAGCCGATGTGATTATCAGTCCATCGTCACAACCGATCCGCATACTTACAACACACTCAAGAACGAATATCCTCCTAATGGCGAACAGCCTGTGTTGCACTACAGCGAATTACTGGACCAACTGATCGCTTCCGGAAAACTCAAGCTTAGCAATAAATTAGGTTACAAAGTCACTTATCACGATCCCTGTTATCTCGGGCGTTATAACGGTGTCTACGATGCACCACGTCGCGTGATCGAAGCGACCGGGTGCGAAATCGTAGAAATGCCTCGCAACAGAGATTGTGCGCTCTGCTGCGGAGCAGGGGGCGGTCGTATCTGGATGGAAGAGGGCGAGGTAAATGAACGCCCCAGCGAATCACGCATCCGTGAGGCCGTTCAATTGAAAGGCGTCACTGATTTTATCGTCGCCTGCCCCAAAGATATCACCATGTATAGGGATGCCGTCAAAACCACAGGCGAAGAAAATAACCTTGTCATCAAAGATTTGATCGAACTGGTTTACGAGGCCCTATAAAGTATTCATCATGACCAATAAGTCGGAAACATCTCTTCGCTGGCCCAAAAGTGCTTTCCCATGGTTGCGTTCCATCAGTTTGTCAATTGCGGCAAAGTTAATGTGGAGCTTTTTGCTCATCATCGCGATCATCAGCACTATTTTTATGTTCGTCGGGAATCGTCTTATCGGCGACCGACTTGTCGTAGAAGCACAGGAAAAGGTACGTAACGATCTCAATACCGCAAGAGAAATCTACCTTGAAAATCTAAATCACATTAACGATGCTGTACGTTACACAGCAGATCGCTCCTTTCTAAGGAATGCACTGCAATTTGGGAATATCGAAGAAGCTACAGACGAATTGGTAAGAGTAAAAGAAGAAGCTGGGCTTGATGTATTAGCCGTGACAGATCAATATGGGTATGTGGTCCTGCGTACGGACAGCAATAGCTCTCTTGGCGACAACCAGGGAACTGATGAGCTTGTCAGAACAGCTTTATATCGAAAAACCCCTCAAGCCGCGACAATTATCGTTTCTGCTGATGAGCTGTATCTTGAGTCCCCTGCTTTGGCAGAAGCAGCATATTTCAAATTTATTGATACTCCCTTGGCCCGTGAACGGGAAGAGGTTGAAGAAAGATCCGGGATGATGCTAAAAGCAGCAGCACCAATCTTTGATGATCAAAATAGGTTGATCGGGACTGTATATGGCGGGGTTCTGTTAAGCAGAAATTACTCAATTGTCGACAAGATCAAGCAAACGGTCTATCAGGATGTCATCTATGAAGGGCAAGATATCGGTACCTCAACGATCTTCCTGGAAGATCTCAGAATTTCAACAAACGTAAAGAACAAAGATGGCTCAAGAGCTATCGGGACACGCGTGTCTGAAGAGGTTTATAACCAGGTTGTTATTCAGGGAGAACCCTGGATCGCACGCGCGTTTGTAGTTAACAGTTGGTATATAGCAGCATATGAACCGATCAAGGATATCAATAACAGGATTATTGGCATTCTCTACGTTGGCATTCTGGAGCAAAAATATACCGATACCCAAAGGCAGACACTGATCACCTTTACAGGAATTACACTCGCGGGCGGAACAGCCGCCCTAATACTTTCTTATTTCATTGCGCAACGGATTTTGGTTCCGATCAATAAGTTGGTTGATGCATCACAGGAAGTAGCCATGGGGAACCTGGATTTTGAAGTAAAGGTTTCAAGCAACGACGAGCTTCAATCCTTGGCAAATTCTTTTAATATCATGAACAAAGCTTTGAAGAGGAGGGATGAACAATTTAAAGATTTTGCTACACAAAGAATCATGGAATCAGAAAGGTTGGCGCTCGTGGGACAGTTATCCGCCAATATCGCCCACGAATTGAATAATCCGCTACAAGGCATCATTACTTTCGCCAATCTGTTGCTCGAAGACCATAAATATGATGGCACCTCCATTGTTTTCCCGCTGGAAAAGATCGTCGGGCAGGCCAATCGGTGCAGAGACATCATCCGCGGCTTGCTGGATTTCTCTCGCCAACGTAAACCAGATAAAACTCTATGCTCTATAAATGAGGTCTTGCATGAATGTGCTTCCCTTGTTGAACATCAAGCCCTGTTCCACAACATTGAAGTGATTAAACTCTTCCAGAACAGCCTGCCTCTGGCCGTAATTGACGCTGCCCAAATCGAGCGTGTTTTTATCAACATGATCATCAACGCTGCTGAAGCAATGGAGGGCAGCGGATATTTAAATATCAGCACCCGTTACAGTAAAAGAAAGGACGCCGTTGAAATTGCTTTTTCCGACTCCGGCTCAGGCATCAGTGAAGAGAACCTAAAAAAGATTTTCGACCCCTTCTTCACAACAAAGGATGTCGGGCATGGCACTGGTCTGGGACTGGCTATCAGCTATGGAATTGTTAAGGGGCATGGAGGCAGCATCTCGGCACAGAGCGAATTGGGTCGAGGCACAACCTTTATCGTTACCCTGCCGACTAAAGCAACTGAAAATAATGGTGAGGAATCAAAACATGCATGAGATACCCAAGATTCTCATTATAGATGATGAGGAAATCGTTAGAGATTCCTGTATCCATATTTTAGCGAAGAGTGATTATAAGATCGTTACAGCACGGGATGGCGCAGAGGGGTTGGAAATACTCGAAGATTTCCAACCAGATTTAGCCCTTGTTGATCTCAAAATGCCAGGCCTCTCCGGGTACGAAGTGCTTGAGAAAATCCATGAATATGATCCCACTATTGTGACTATTGTTATCACAGGTTTTGCCACCGTGGATGCAGCTGTCGAGTCGATGAAAAAAGGGACATACGACTTTTTACCAAAACCATTCAAACCTGATGAATTGCGCCTGATTGT
>NZ_CEYOSI010000011.1:0-21924 GCF_982879505.1 Candidatus Desulfolinea nitratireducens | reverse complement strand
CATTACGCAAAGAGAAGGAGCTTTTGCGAGAACACTTTGCTGCCATCGTCTCCCATGAATTGAAATCCCCATTGGGGGCCGTACAACAAAATCTATTTGTGCTGGCCGACGACCTGGCAGATAAATTAACGGATGAACAAAAAACAATGGTGGAGCGTCTCCAAACCCGTATCAAAGATATGGTGACAATGATCAATACCTGGTTACGGGTTATATCCGTTGATATCAGCAAAATCCGCGAAGATTTTAAACCCACATCCATTGATACTATCGTTACGAAAGCAGTAGGAAGCGTGGAATCACACGCAATCCGAAAAGATATTGCGATCAAGCACAAACTGAATCCCTCTCTTCCGCAAGTATCAGGAAATGAAGGCACTCTGGTTGAGGCAATCACCAACATTTTGAACAACGCGGTCAAATATACCCGTGTGGGAGGAAAAATCGAGATCAGTACTATAAAAAGCAACGGCAGTATTTCAATCAATATTACTGACAATGGCGTTGGTATCGACGAAGAAGATATACCGCATATCTTTAACGATTTTTATTCTGGAAAAGCCAGACCTGAAGGTGAAAGGAGCAGTGGAGTTGGCCTAGCCATTACAAAGAGAATTATTGAAGCTCACGATGGAACAATCTCAGTAGAAAGCACGCTGGGTGAAGGGAGTGCATTTAGCATTCAATTACCCGCGCTAGAAATGACAAATAATTTCATAGATCCTGACTAAATCATTGGCAATAACCAAGGAGGTTCCAATGGATCCACGGAAACGAATATTGATCATTGATGATGATCCCGATTATGTTGATGGGATCAAGGCAATTTTAACTAAAGCTGACTACGAAGTCGAAGTTGCCTACAACCCGAAAGATGGTTTCAAGGCCCTGGAGTCGAAATCATTCGATCTGCTCTTGCTCGATATCATGATGGGGCGCGGCGCTGAAGGCGTAATGGTGGCGCGCAAGATCAATAAAGACCCAGAGCTGCGAAAAATTCCTGTGCTCATTATTACAGGAATCAGAGAACAGATGGCTTTTCTCTTCCCAGGCCAGCCGGTACATCCTCGCTTCTTACCGACAGATGAACTACTTGAAAAACCGGTAGAACCCGATCTGTTGCTTGAGAAAGTGAGCGCCCTGCTGGAAATGGCGAAAGAAAAGACGGTATAGGAAAAACTATGGCAGACAAACCTACTTTTAGCCAGGAAATTTCCAACCTCATGTACGCGGCACACGGGAGTCCGCTGAACGAATGTATTCAATGTGGGACATGCTCAGGTTCCTGTCCGGCAGTTGAATTCATGGATCAGACGCCCCGACGCCTTATCGGCATGATCAACGCAGATCTCAAGGAAGATGTAATTGACACAAATACATATTGGGTTTGCGCGTCTTGCTATCAATGCACAGTCAGATGTCCGTCCAGGATCGATATTGCCGGCGCGATGTATGCCGTAAAGCGCTACTCAATGTGGAACAAAACCTATGCCGACGATCTGGTTGGCCCGGTCTTCTCTGAAACATTTATGAAGACCATTGCCCGAAGCGGCAGATCATATGAGCCGATTTTGGCACCAACTTATATCTTCGGTTTTGGGGCAAAGGAATTCTTCCAGGAGGTTCAGGGCGCAACCAAGATGATGCTCAAAGGCCGTATCCCTGTTTTACCCCCAAGGATCAAACGCCTTAAGAATTTCCAGAACATGATCAAACGCATTATCCCGATGGGAGATGAGGAGTAATCATGAAAAAATACGCTTACTTCCCGGGCTGCTCACTGGAAAAAATGGCCCTGAGCTACCATAAATCATCTCTGGAGACCACACGTGTATTAGGCGTGGAGCTTGAGGAATTGGAAGATTGGAACTGCTGCGGCGCGACCACCTACTTCCATCTCGACGAGATTTTAGCGAATACACTCGTAGCTCGCAATCTGGCGATAGCAGAAAAACAGGGGCTTGATTTTGTCGCCCCATGTAGTGCCTGCTACAAAAACGCCTATTTCACCAATACCTATATGAAAGAAGATGCAGATCTTGCTGAGCATATCAACTATGCGCTCGAAGCAGACGATCTCCAACTTTCGGGTGACTTAAATGTCCATCATCTAATTGATGTTTTCGCAAATGAAGTTGGGCCAGAAGAAATCAAAAAGAAGGTTACCAACCCTCTAAAAGAGCTGCGCATTGCACCATATTATGGCTGCCAGATCGTCAGGCCAAGAAAAAATGGCGAGAATGTTGAAGACCCGCAGTTTTTTGAAGAACTGATCAGAGCCATGGGCGCAAATCCAATCGACTTTGCTTACAAAACCCGCTGCTGTGGTGGATCACTTCTTCTTACAAACCGCCCCGCCGCCCTCGATATGATTCGGCACCTGCTTCAGAATGCCCAAAACAGTGGAGCAGATGTCATCGCTACGGCTTGCCCACTTTGCCAGGTCAACCTGGAGGCTTATCAAACTCAGGTCAATGAAGAGTTTGGCACAGACTTCTCTACTCCCGTCTTGTATTTCACGCAACTGATGGGCCTGGCTTTGGGAATTGCTCCCAAAAAATTGGGAATCGGGTCAGAACTGGTTTCAACGCTCCCCGTTCTATCCCAATTTCTTAAAAAGGAGGCCCGATGAAACAATATCACCTACCCACAAACTTCCAACTTATTCTGACAAACACTACGGATAGGAGAAAGACCTATGACTGAAAAAAGTAATTCTGAGAACAAAGAGCGAGTTGGCGTTTACGTCTGTCACTGCGGCACAAATATCTCCAAAGTGGTGGATGTAGAAGAAGTCGCTCGCTGGGCTGGAGAACAGCCCAATGTTGAAGTTGCTCGTGACTATAAATTCATGTGCTCCAGTTTGGGCCAGGAATTGATCGAGCAGGATATCAAGGAAAAGGGATTGACGCGAGTCGTCTGCGCTTCCTGTTCGCCCCACATGCACGAGAAGACATTTAGAACAGCTTGTGAGCGCGCAGGCTTGAACCCCTTCCTTTTCGAAATGACCAATATCCGCGAACATGATTCATGGATCACGGACGACAAGGTAGCTGCCACCGCTAAAGCGAAATCTCTTGTTAGAGGATCAATTGACCGCGTAATTCACCACGAACCCCTCGAACAGATCCCCGTTGAGATCAATCCCAACACCCTGGTTGTGGGCGGTGGTATCGCTGGAATCACCTCAGCGCTTGAGCTTGCAGATGCTGGTTATCATGTCTACCTTGTGGAACGGGAACCCTCCATCGGCGGCCACATGGCACAGCTCGATAAAACCTTCCCCACATTGGACTGCTCAGCTTGTATCCTGACACCCAAGATGGTTGATGTTGCCCAACACGACAACATCACACTGCTCACCTGGAGTGAAGTCGAAAAAGTTGATGGCTACCTGGGCAATTTCAGCGTCACTGTCCGCAAAAAAGCGCGCTACGTCAACGAAGAACATTGCACTGGCTGTGGCATTTGTATCGAAAAATGCCCCTTCAAGGAAGTCGATGAAGTCTTTGAAGCCGGCATGGGCACACGAAAAGTGATCTATAGACCCTTCCCTCAGGCCGTACCTAAATATCCGGTGATCGACAAAGAAAACTGTGTCTATTTCAAAACCGGAAAATGCAAAGCCTGCGAGAAATTCTGCCCTACCGAGCCGAATTCGATTGAATTTGATCAGGAAGATGAAATCCTGCAAATCGATGTTGGCAATATCATTCTCGCAACCGGATATGATCTCTTCGACTCCAAGCGTATCCCGCAATATGGCTACGGAAAATTGGATAATGTTTTCACCGGTTTGGAATTTGAACGGATGGTAAATGCAGCCGGCCCCACAGATGGCAAAATTGTCTTACGTGATAAGGAAAGCACTCCCAAGAGCGTAGGTATCGTCCATTGTGTAGGCTCACGTGACGAGAATTATCACAAATATTGTTCAAAAGTTTGCTGCATGTACTCGCTGAAGTTTGCCCATCTTGTTCATGAGCGCATTCCCGATGCTGAAATCTATGATTTCTATATTGATATGCGCACCCCAGGCAAAGGGTATGAAGAATTTTACAACCGCTTGCTTGAAGAGGGAACTCACTTCATTCGTGGCAAGGTAGCAGAAGTTACAGACGCAGCTCGCATTCCGGAAGAAGAAGGCAAGCTTATCATCCAGGTCGAGGATACGTTGATCGGTAAACAGCGCCGTATCCCCGTCGATATGGTCATCCTGAGCTCGGCAATGGAAGCACGTGCCGGGTCCAAGGAGGTTTCGCAACTCTTCAAGATGGGCTGTGACTTCGACGGATTCTTCACCGAGCGGCATCCCAAACTTGATCCCGTCGCCACAATGACGGATGGCATTCTCATCGCTGGTGCTTGCCAGGGACCGAAAGATGTTCCTGAAAGCGTTTCACAAGGAGCCGCAGCAGCAGCCCGTGTGGCTGGATTGATCAGCCGCGGCACGGTGATGATGGAACCTGTCCGGGCCAGCATCGATCAAGAGGCTTGCTCCGGGTGCAAAATCTGCAATAATATGTGCCCCTTTAACGCGATTATCTTCCATGAAGACCGCAAGGTTTCTGAAGTCATCACCGCCCTTTGCCAGGGTTGCGGTACCTGCGTAGCGGCCTGCCCCAGCGGCGTTATCACCGGAGCACATTTCACTAACGATCAATTGTTCGCCCAGATCGAAGGTGTGTTGTGGGATATGAGCGCTGAAAAGGCATCAGCGTAAAGGAATGGAGAAA
Organism: Candidatus Desulfolinea nitratireducens; assembly: GCF_982879505.1. Lineage (NCBI taxonomy): Bacteria > Bacillati > Chloroflexota > Anaerolineae > Anaerolineales > Candidatus Desulfolinea > Candidatus Desulfolinea nitratireducens. The sequence goes on along the minus strand of NZ_CEYOSI010000011.1, from coordinate 17,188 downwards.
ACAATGAGTGAAACATACGAACCCGTAATCGTCGGATTTCTGTGTAACTGGTGCTCCTACCGCGCGGCTGATCTTGCTGGAACTGCACGCATAAAGTATGCGCCAAATATGCGCGCGATCCGTGTGATGTGCAGTGGGCGGGTAGACCCCCAATTTGTCATGAAGGCATTGCGTGAAGGTGCAGATGGCGTGATGATCGCTGGATGTCACCCTGGCGAATGTCATTATGTCAACGGCAATATCAAAGCCATGCGCCGTTTTTATCTTCTCAGGAAGATGCTCACGCAATTAGGCGTTGAAGAAGAACGTGTTCAGTTGATCTGGGCATCGGCCTCAGAAGGTATTTTACTGGCCGAAAAAGTTGACCAGATGACTGAAGCACTACGCGCTTTAGGCCCGCTTAATTGGGATGAAAAAGTCGTCAATCGAAGCAACGGATACAAAGCTGCTGAAGTTGCCCCAGTACTTGAGGAGGCATAACAATGACTAAAAATGAAAAACCGAAACTGGCAATGTACTGGTCCTCATCCTGTGGAGGATGTGAAGTTTCAGTACTCAATATTCACGAGAAAATTCTCACCGTAGACGAGGTTTTCGACATAGCCTTTTTCCCCTGCATCGCTGATTTCAAAACCAAAGATGTGGAGGCATATCCGGACGGCCATATCACCGTCTGCCTGTGGAATGGTGCCATCCGCAACTCAGAAAATGAAGAGATGGCTCATCTATTGCGGAAAAAATCGACGTTTATGGTCGCTTTTGGTTCTTGTGCTTATGAGGGCTGCATCCCTGCCCTCTCGAACCTGACATCCAAAGAGGCAACCTTTAACACAGTCTACAAGGATAATCCCACGATAGACAACCCCGAGGGTATCATCCCATTGACATCTGTACAGGTCCCCGAAGGCGAATTGACGATCCCTGAATTCTACAATACGGTCAAATCGCTGGATCAGGTTGTGGATGTAGATTACTACCTGCCCGGCTGTCCACCTGAGCCTGAACAAATCTGGGCTGTGCTACAGGTGATCGTTGGTGCGCTGCTTGAAGGTGCTCCACTGCCCCCCAAAGGCTCGATTGTCGGCGCCAGCAACGTCGCTGTATGCGAAGGATGCGAACGGGAAAAAAGTGAGAAAGCCATTGATCGCTTCTACCGCCCTTACGAAATCGTCCCCGAACCCGATGTATGCTTGCTCGAACAGGGTCTCGTCTGTATGGGGCTGGCGACACGTGGCGGATGCGGTGCACTCTGCCCAAGTGTAGGAATAGGATGCCGGGGCTGTTATGGCCCGATGCCCGGCGTAGAAGACCAGGGAGCAAAAATGCTCTCTGCGATTGCATCGGTTATTAGTGCAGGCCATGAAAGCATGGAGGAAGCTGAACTTGAAGAGCGGATCCAGACCGTCGTCGATACCATCGCCGATCCCGCTGGAACTTTTTATCGCTTTAGCATGGCCCATTCATTGCTCCAAAGAGCAAAAGTTAACGGTTCTAACGGGAAAGGAGAGGCAGCATGAAACAACGAATCACTATAGATCCCATTACCCGTCTGGAAGGGCATGGCAAGATCGAAATATTCCTGGACGAAGAGGGTGAAGTAGAAAACGCCTATCTTCAAATTCCAGAATTGCGTGGTTTTGAACAATTCACTGTTGGGCGACCAGCGGAGGAAATGCCGCGTATCACCAATCGCATTTGTGGTGTCTGCCCCGAAGCTCATCATATGGCGGCCACAAAGGCACTCGATGCACTTTTCGATGTCGAACCGCCATCGGTTGTCAAGAAGATCCGCGAATTATTCTACGCATCCTTCTATTGCACCGATCATACCGTCCACTTTTACGCCCTGGGCGGCCCGGATTTCGTGCTCGGTCCGGAGTCCGATCCGGCAGAACGCAATATCCTGGGTGTGATCCACAAAGTCGGTGTGGACATTGGCATGGAAGTGATCAACTGTCGCAAGCGCAATCACGACATCATCAAGATGTTGGGCGGACGCGGCATCCATCCCGTATCAGGTTTACCCGGCGGATGGAGCGTTGCGATCACAGAAGAAATGCGGAAGGAAATTGAAGATGCCGCTCACAAAAACATCGCCTTTGCAGAATTTTCACTAAAGCTTTTTGACGATGTTGTCCTGGCGAATAAAGACTATGTCGATCTGATCGTCTCGGATGCCTTCACTCACAAAACCTACTATATGGGCACGGTGGATGAAAATAACCATGTCAATTTCTATGATGGCATGATTCGTGTCGTCGATCCCGAAGGGAAGGAATTTCTCAAATACCATTCCAAAGACTACGCTGAGCATATCGCAGAGCGCGTCGAGCCGTGGACCTATCTGAAATTCCCCTATCTCAAAGCTGTGGGATGGAAGGGTTTTGAAGATGGCATGGACAGCGGTGTTTATTGTGCCACTCCACTTTCGCGACTCAATGCTGCAGATGGCATGGCAACCCCCAAAGCACAGGAACATTTTGATCGTTTCTATGAGACACTGGGCAGCAAGAAAGTGGATGGACGATATCAGCCCGTTCACCATCGCCTGGCGACTCATTGGGCACGCCTGATCGAATTGCTCTACGCAGCCGAACGCATGCTTGAGCTTGCTACCGATCCCGAGATCACTGACCCGAACGTGCGGATGCCGATAACCACCACCCCGCGCGAGGGAGTTGGTTCCGTTGAAGCCCCACGCGGTACGTTGACACATCATTATAAAACCGACGAAAACGGTATTCTGACCGACGTCAACTTGATCGTGGGCACAACCAATAACTACGCGCCGATAGCGATGTCAGTCAAGAAGGCGGCACAGTCGCTGATCACCAAGGGAACGGTGATTACCGAAGGCTTGCTCAATACGATTGAGATGGCCTTCCGCAACTACGATCCCTGCATGTCCTGTGCAACTCACTCCCTGCCTGGACAGATGCCATTGGAAGTTAATATCATCAATGCAGATGGTGAAGTGATCGAAACCGTCAGCCAGTATATAGATTGAAGAGTAGTCGCAAAAGTGGGTCGCACCTAATAGTAGGTGCGACCCACTATCTAAAAAGAATCGCCCCCACCCAGCCTCCCCCAAATTCCAGAAGCGGAATTTAGGGGAGGGGATAGAATTTAAATATGAAAACACTAGTAGTTGGGCTCGGCAATCCTATTCTTACAGACGATGGTGTCGGCGTAAAAGTTGCCTACGCTGTTGAAGAAGAACTGGGACCAAATATTCCCGAAAATATCACTGTTACTGAAGCCAGTGTCGGTGGCCTGCGCCTGATGGAGTTGATGATCGGTTATGACCGCGTTATCTTAATCGATGCGATCATGACGAGCAATGGTCACGACTATGGTCATATCCACGAATTATCTCTGGAAGATCTGCGTCAAATCACCCCCACTGAGCACAGTGCCTCCGCTCACGATACATCTCTCATCACCGCATTGGACGCAGGCGTACACTTGGGATTACACATGCCCAAAGAATTTGAGATCATAGCCGTAGAAGTCGAAAACGTAATGGATTTTAGCGAAGATCCAACACCAGCCGTGGCAGCGGCGATTCCCAAAGTCACAGAAATGGTGCTGGATTCACTTAGAAAAGAGATCATAGTTCATTAAAAATTCTTCCTTAAAACCCTTAAATTGAGCGTCAGAAAAAAATATTCTGACGCTTTTTATTTTCCATGCCAATGTTATAATCGCCTGATATTAATCAACAGGACATAAATTCATGAATCGCAATATTGCAATTTTATTTTTCACCCTGGTCGTCGTGATGATGGGATTCGGGATCATCATTCCTCTCCTCCCCTTCTATGTTACAGATATGGGAGGTAGCGGTATCTCGATGGGCATCTTAATGGCCGTATTCGCCTTTATGCAATTTCTCTTCTCACCACTTTGGGGTGATCTATCCGATCGATATGGGCGCAAACCTTTTCTGATGCTGGGCGCACTCGGCAATGGGATCACGATGCTCCTGATAGGCTTTGCCACTGAGCTATGGATGCTTTTTGCTGCACGCGCCCTGGCTGGAATTCTATCTTCGGCAACATTGCCTACTGCAATGGCCTATATCAGCGATAGCACAGATGAAAAAGATCGCGGTGGCGGGATGGGGATCATCGGAGCAGCATTTGGCGTTGGGATGGTCTTAGGTCCCGGCATTGGTGGAGCGATGTCCGATATTTCATTGAGCGCCCCATTCTTCCTGGCTACGGGCTTATCTGCGCTGGCTTTGATTTTGATCTGGTTTGCCCTTCCAGAATCCCTGGCGCTGAAAGACCGCCAAAAAGGAGCCAGGAAATTTCAAGGCCCCCAATTAAAAACCTTGTGGGAGGCTCTCATCGGCCCAATCGGTTTTCTTTTTGCGCTCGCTTTCCTGCTCAGTTTTGGGATGAGCAATTTCGAAGGTGTTTTTGGACTTTATGCTGATTTACGTTTTGGCTACGATGCAAAAACTGTTGGCATTGTACTCACTGTTGTTGGTATCACTTCTGCGGTGGTACAAGGCGTACTAACGGGACCAGCCATACGTCGGTGGGGTGATTCAGCGGTCATCAAAACATCACTGATCGCCAGCGCTCTCGGATATCTGTTGATGCTCACAGCCGAACAACTATCAACAGTTATACTGACGACTGGTTTTTTCGTCATGAGTAATGCGATGTTACGCCCGAGTATTGCCTCATTGATCTCCAAGAGCACCATACAAGGTCAGGGTATTGCTATGGGCATAAATAATTCCTTTATGAGTCTCGGGAGAATTGTCGGACCGATCTGGGCAGGGACTGCGCTCGATATTAATTTGAGCTACCCATTTATAACGGGGGCAATCATCATGGCATTTGGATTTATCGCAACATTATTCTTCCTGCGGAAAGAGCGAGAACAGGTAACTGTTATTACATAACACAAAAAAGCCAGAGTTTGAATTCTGGCTTTTTTGTTTTCTCTCCCAATACTTTTACAACTCCACCCCTCTTCCATATTTATAATAAGCTGCGCAAGCCCCCTCGGTAGAAACCATTGTTGCCCCAAGTGGGTGTTCTGGGTTGCACTCATTCCCAAATGCCACACAATCATTCGGTTTCTTCAAGCCGCGTAGAATCTCGCCAGCAATGCACAAGGGTGACTCTTCTGTGGTGATCTCACCCACATCAAAACGCTTCTCGGCATTGAATTCATCAAATTCAGGCCGTAATTCCCAGCCACTGGAGGGGATCGTACCAATGCCACGCCATTTGCGGTCACATGCCACAAAAACCTTATCAATCATTTTCTGGGCAGGTTTATTTCCGTCAAAAGTCACCGCGCGCGGATAGGCATTCACCACATCCGTTTTGCCCGCCTCCAACTGCTGCACATTTGCCAGAATGCCCTGCACGATATCCAACGGCTCGAAACCGGTCACCGACATTGGGATGCCATATTGCTCAGCAATGGGCGAATATTCCCAATATCCCATCACGGCACAAACATGACCCGCCAGCAAAAAACCCTGCACACGATTATCAGGTGAACCTAGGATGGCATGTGTTGCTGGAGGTACGCATACATGCGAGACCAGAATACTGTAATTTTTCAAACCGAGATTTTTTGCCTGGATAACACTCATCACATTCGCGGGAGCGGTGGTCTCAAATCCGATCGCAAAAAATACCACCTGTTTATCAGGATTATCCCTGGCAATGCGGACCGCGTCTAGTGGCGTGTAAATTACGCGCACATCGCCGCCAGCCGCTCGAATGGAGAAGAGATCAACCGTCGAGCCGGGAACACGTAACATATCCCCATAGGAGCAGAAGATCACGTCCGGTTTGGCGGCAATCGCCAGGGCCCTATCGATCTGCTCGAGTGGTGTCACGCAAACCGGACATCCGGGTCCGTGCACCAATTCGATTTCTGGTGGAAGTAATTGATCAATCCCATGCCGAACAATGGCATGAGTCTGCCCCCCACAGATCTCCATCAATGTCCAGGGACGCGTTATTGTGCGGGCGATCTCATCTATCACCCCGCGCACTAATTCCGCATCCCTATACTCCGTCACATATTTCACTTTATCTTTTCTGTTGAATATCCTATGCCTAATTCATCTTCGAGATCAATAATTTCCTGCAGCATCTCCAACGAGGCCTTGGCTTCTTCCTCGCTCAGAAGACTGATCGCAAATCCAACATGGATAACCGTATAATCGCCCACATTGGCTTCGGGCAAATATTCCAGGCAAGCTTCGCGAACAATACCCCCAAAATCCACCTGCGCCATCCTCAGACCGTTCTTTTCGGTGACTTCAATAATTTTTCCTGGAACGCCAAGACACATAATTATCTCCAATTTTTCACCACTGAGACACAAAAAGCACAGAGAGATTCTTTGTGTTCACAGAGAAATCCTTTGTGAACTTCGTGTCTTTGTGGTAATTTCATTTCAACTTCCAACTCGCAATCGCAGCCTGCCCCAACGCCAGCCCGCCATCATTTGCCGGAACCTGGCGATGAATGAGAACTTCGAAATCATCCTCACGAAGCTTTTTCAAAGTGCGGGTTAGAATGTATCTATTTTGCCAAACACCACCACTTAAGGCAACTGTATTTAATCCGCTCTTTTCACGTAGTCTGATACAAATTTCAGCAACCATATTGACGATACCATTATGAAATCGAGCGGAAATGACCGGGATGGGGACATCATTCAGCGAATCTGCAATCAGCGATTCGATAGCGGCGCGCACCCGAATCTCAGCATTGCTGCCATCAAAATTATAGCTACCCATTTCGGTATCATCCGCCAAAGCCTCAAACTCAATCGCGGCCTGTGCCTCATAATTGACTCGTTGCCGTACGCCCGCCAGAGCCGCTGCGGCATCAAAGAGACGGCCCATGCTCGAAGTCAGCGGCGTATTCAGCTTTCGTTCCAATTGAACGCGTAAGGCCATCCGTTCTTCTGAGCATTGATCCTGTACAGAGGCGAGGTTTGCATCCCAATCCAGGCCAAGCTGCCAGAGCAAGCCCAATGCGGTACGCGATGGGCGTTTTGTGGCTGCATCGCCACCTGCCAACGGGAAATATTCCAGGTGAGTAACACGCTTATAACCGGCATAATCTGCCAGTAAAAATTCCCCGCCCCAAATATTGCCATCATCGCCGTAGCCCGTGCCATCGAGGGCCACCCCTATTACACGCTCATCGCCCGCCAGGCCGTTCTCTGCCATGCAGGAGGCGATATGGGCATGATGATGTTGAATAGCTACCGTTTTTACGTTATCCCGTTCCGTCCGTTCTTGAGCATAACGCGTCGTCAGGTAATTGGGATGCGCGTCATAGGCAATCGCTTCCGGTTTTACCCGAAATAGTTTCTCAAAATGGGATACGCCCTCTTCAAAGGATTGCAGGGTTTCGTAATTTTCCAGATCCCCGATATGGTGGCTGAGGAATGCGTATTTCTGATTGGTGATACAAAAAGCATTCTTCAATTCAGCGCCAGTGGCAAGCAATGCTGGTACCTCCCAGGGCAATTTGATCGGGAAAGGAGTATAGCCGCGGCTTCGTCGTAATGGATATATTCCCTTTTCAACCACCCTTGCAACCGAATCATCACAGCGGATATGAATATCACGGTCGTGCATCAGGAAGGCGTCGGCCAAAGAAGAAAGTCGCTCACGAGCATCTTCGTTTGTGTAGGCAATTGGTTCTTCACTCAAATTGCCGCTTGTCATTACGAGCGCATCAAATTGTGCGTTTTCGTCAAAGATCAAATAATGCAAGGGCGTATAAGGGAGCATAACGCCAATCGAATCCTGTCGGGGAGCGATTTCGCGCGCAATCGGTGACTCCGGTCGGCGTTGGAGGAGAACAATCGGTCGAGCAATGGATTTGAGCAGCTCACGCTCAGTCTCATCTAAAAAACAATGTTTTTCGACGGTGGCAATATCTGGCATCATCAATGCAAAAGGTTTATCCACGCGTAACTTTCGCCGACGCAACTCACTGACCGCAGCGGCATTTGTTGCATCACAGGCAAGATGAAAACCACCGAGACCTTTGATGGCAAGGATTTTGCCTTGACCCAGAAGTTTTTGGGTTTCGAGGATGGCTACGTTTCTCTGTAAAGGCGAACGGCCGTTCGCCCCTACGATTTCCAACCAAACCTTTGGCCCGCAATCTGGGCAGGCGACCGGCTGGGCGTGAAAACGTCTGTCCAACGGATCCTTGTATTCGCTGGCGCAAGTCCCGCACATGGGGAAAGGCGCCATTGTCGTTTCTGGGCGGTCATAGGGAATATCTTTGATGATCGTAAAACGCGGGCCACAGTTGGTGCAATTGATAAAAGGATAACGATAGCGATGATCTTCGGGATCAAAGAGTTCACGGAGACAATCCGGGCAAATGCTTACATCCGGGGAAATAGGCTGAAAGGCGTCCGCAATCGCTTCAGAGTGGACAATTTCAAATCCCCGGAAGCCATTTAGGGCCTGGGGCGTTGCGGTAAGTTCATCGATAAGGGAAAGTGGCGGGGCTTCATCCAGCAGAGCTTTGGTAAATTCATCCAACACAGCTGCTTCCCCATCCACTTCAATATTCACCCCTGCAGATGTATTCCGCACCCACCCATTTAATTGGAAACGAGTCGCCAGCCCATACACGAAGGGGCGAAAACCAACTCCCTGAACAACGCCTGTGATATGGATGCGGAGACCCGTTTGTTTTGTCATAGCTAGTACAAACTGTAGTCACGGCTTCAGCCGTTCATAAGCGACTAAAGTCGCTACTACAATATTTTATTTATCTTCGACGTTTTCGATTATCCAATTAATCCATTCATCCACACCTTCTTGAGTAGTGCAGGAGATGGGAAAAGTGATCAAACCGGCATTGAGTATTTCAACGCCACGTCGAAAATAATCCATTTTGAAGGGAATATAAGGCATCAGGTCAATTTTATTAATGATCAGCGCGTCCACACCCCTGTACATACCGGGGTATTTATAAGGCTTGTCATCGCCTTCAGGAACAGATGCCACAAGGATGCTTTTATGCGTACCCAGGGGAAAGTTGGACGGGCAAACGAGGTTGCCAACATTCTCCACCAATAAAAGATCGAAATCCTTCAAGTCAAGCTGGTCAAGCGCCTGTTTGAGCATAACGGCATCCAGATGACAATTTCCACCCGTGTTGATCTGAATGGCGGCCAGCGCACCAGCCTCAGAAGCACGATCGGCATCAATGCTGGTAGCGATATCACCGTCTACAACAGCCACACGAAACTTCTCACTCAGCCTGGGCAGGGTTTGCTCGATCAGTGAGGTCTTACCTGCACCGGGAGAGGCCATAATATTGATTGCAAAAACACCGGCTTCGTCCAAACGAGAACGATTTTCTACAGCCAATTGGTCATTCGCGCTGAGTATCTTTTCTACTACAGATACTTTTTTGGTCATTCCTCATCCTCCGTCTTGATCTCGATCGAGTCAAGGTAAAATTCTTCGCCTTTCAAAATCTTGATCAGAACCCCATCGCATAAGGGACAAGCCATTTCACCATCGGCAGGTTTATACGCATGATTACAATCCAGGCAAAGCATCTGGGTTGGCACTCGCTGGAAATGCAATTGTGCCCCCTCGGCAATGGTATCCTTGCTCAAAATATCCCAATAGAATTGGACCGAATCATCAATCACGCTCGCAAGTTGCCCGATCACTATATTTAAATCAGTGATCTGAGTTGCCTGCGCCTCTTCTGCATGTTTCAAAACAATACTAAGAATTGACTCGGCTACAGGTAATTCATGCATATAGAATTAGCTCTTTGTTTTAACCAAATATGTTGCAATGGCTTCTTTAAGTTTTTTTGGATGAAAATCATAAGGACCTACTCCCGCTGCATAGACCACTACTCCATCCGTATCAATTAGATACAGGCGTGTCGGCCAACCTGCATAGGCCTTGTTGACGGCATCATCCATCTCATCGACATAGGTCCGGACACCATAGGATAGGGATTTTTCGCACGCGCCTGCAACCTGCCGCCGTTCCTCGATCGTGTTCGGATCGTAGATATCCATTGCCACCTTCGGCGAATAGAATCCCATCATCCTTTTCGGAACCCCTTTGCCAAACCACCAGCCATCCACGGGGTGTGCCTCACGGATATAAATTGGCAGAAAAGCAACTTGTTCATGATATTCAGCATATAACTCTGTGAGACCTACGGTCCCTTTGACATAGGGCGGTCAGGTAAAGCTACCAAAGATCAGGGCAACGGGTTTTTTATTGCGGAAATCAGATAAGCGGACAGGATTCTGCCCATGCGCATCACGCAACTCGAAATCCGGGGCGAGGTCGCCCACACGCGGGGCCTGGGGATCATATTTTTTTTGCCATCTTGAAGCGGATTTTCGATCTGTAATTCTGGTTTCCAGCATAATTTTATAGCTCACTGGTCATAATGAATAATGGTTTCATTTCAAAACTCTCGTAATTGGGGCGATATCGGTCGGTATTATAAAACTGCTTCACATCCACCAATTTTTTTGAGCTGGTCACAACTTCGATAGGCATATTGTCGTAGCGTCCGTTTTTCAAGACCACCAGGCGACCATATAATCCCTTCAGGATCAAATCCAATGCCAGATTACCAAATGCCATCGGAACAATCGAATCGATTGCATCGGGGTCGCCTCCCCGAACCATATAACCCAATTTTTGGTTGACCACACTGACCTTCTTCCCATTATTGAACTTTGGGGATATTTTTTTTATTTCATCAGAAACCAGATCACCGATGCCACCCAATTTTGCATGGCCATAAGCATCTGTTGTCCTGTTCTCAAAGATCATCTCTCCCCCTTCAAACATCGCACCTTCGGAGATCAAGGCGATTGAGTAACGACTGGGGTTATTCATCCGATCTTCAGATAATAGCTCAGTAAGTTTCTCAATATTGAAACGATGCTCCGGGACCACACATCGATTGGCTGCCCCAGCCATCGTTGGGAGCAATGCGGAAAAGCCTGCATACCGCCCAAAAACCTCCAAAATAAGAAAGCGCTCGTGTGAACCTGCAACAGTACGCAGATTATTTGTCAGGGCAATGGTGCGGGTTACGCATGTGCTGAAGCCGATGCAATAATCTGTACCGGGGACATCGTTGTCCATCGTCTTGGGGATGGCGACAACCTTAACCCCCTCCTGACATAAGCGGACACCATAACTGAGCGTATCATCCCCCCCAATAGGAATCAGGTAATCAATATTGAGATATTCCAGATTCTTGAGGACTTCAGCAGTCAGGTCGTTATCATCTTCCAAATACGTATCTTGCAGATGCTCAGGGATATCCGCTTTTTTTACATGACTGGGCTTTGTCCGCGATGTATGTAAAAAGGTCCCCCCTGTTCGGCCTGCCCTATTAACAATTTCTCTCGTCAGAATCTGGTAATTATTACTATTATCCGCTTTTTTATCGCGAATAATGTCTACCATACCCGCCCAGCCGCGCCGGATTCCGATTACCTGAAATCCCTCACGCAGCGCCCGAATCGTGACTGCCCGAATGGCTGGGTTCAGACCAGGGACATCTCCCCCACCAGTTAGAATTGCGATCACACCTCTTCTTGCAGACATTGGCAACCTCCTCCGATGAATCAATCTCGACGACAAAGAAAATTATACTTGAATATCATTGGCGGATCGCGGAAGCAATAACTTTTAGGAGCGTCAACCTATGATAAATGGTATGAAAGTCACCTACAATCATTTCCAAGGGGAACAGAGTACAGAATATTTTTTGATAGCAAAAAAATTTTTTATTACCCACTGGCCTTCAAGGGTGATCCAATCGCTTTATGGCGGCGAACCCACCAGCCCTCACCCCAGAAGAAAAATAGTGCAAACCAGATTATCCCAAAGCCGATCGCTTGAGACGAAGTAAATTCTTCCTTATAAAGCAAAACACCGATCAGAAATTGCATTGTCGGCGCGATATACTGCATCAGCCCGATCATTGTCAATGAAATTCGCTGCGCTGCCTTGGCAAAGAGCAGCAGGGGAATTGCCGTCACTGCTCCTGCCCCGATCAACAACCAGTCAGTTGTAGCGCTGATTTGCCCGAAGACCCCATTTCCCCGGTTGATCTCATAAAGTAGATAACCCAACGCAGGCAGGAGCATAATCCCGGTTTCAAAGGTCAGGCCGTATAATGACCCAAGTGTGGATTCCTTTTTAAGCAGGCCATACAAGCCAAAGGTGAAAGCAAGAATGATTGCGATCCACGGCAGGCGCCCATAGAGGAATGTTAGGTAGAATACACCAAATGTTGCCAGCCCAAGCGGTATCCACTGCATTGGGCGAAGTCTTTCTTTAAGAAAGATCATGCCCAATAACACGCTAAATAGCGGGTTGATGAAGTAGCCCAAACTGCTCTCGATGATATAGTTGTGATTGATTGCCCAGACATAGGTCAACCAGTTAACACCGAGTAATATTGCCGCCGGACCATGCGATTTAAGGATGGTGACGTTAAGTTTTTCCCGAAACTTTCCCCATTGCCGCGTAGTTACGAGGACAAGCACAAGCATAATAAATGCCCACAAAATACGGTGGCCGATGAGTTGTGCCGCCGAAATATGATGTAGCTGTTTCCAGTAGATGGGGAAAAATCCCCACAGAATATATGTCGCTAAAGCATAAAGAATGCCAGAATTCATTGGTAATTTTCTCCTATGATGAAAGGAAAGTATACACCTGAATACCAACCACTGACAACGAGCATTTGGGAATTATGCAGAATATATTACGGATGAGAATTTTTGGATGGGTTAATTTCCACCCCTCATATATCAAAAGCGCCAAGAAAATCTCGACGCTTTCTGTGTTTATATCCACTTCCCACTCCCTCTGTCCTTCGGACATCTCCCCCAAATTCTACAAGCGGAATTTAGGGGAGAGTGTAATTTATATCTTTGCTTTTCTCAGCCGGAGACTATTACTCACAACCGAGACGCTACTGAACGCCATCGCGAATGCCGCCAGCATGGGGTTGATAAATCCCATCGCAGCAGCAGGGATCAGGATGACGTTATAGAAGAAGGCCCAGAAGAGATTCTGCTTGATCGTGGAAAGTGTCTTGCGGGAGAGCTTGACAGCGCGCACCACGCCGCGCAGGTCTCCGCTCATCAGCGTGACGGGAGCGGCGGCCATGGCGACATCTGTCCCCGTGCCAATGGCGATGCCCACATCCGCCTGGGCGAGGGCTGGAGCGTCGTTAACGCCATCACCCACCATCGCGACAACTTGTGCCTTATCCCCTTCGCCCTGCAATTTTTTAACCTCAGCAACCTTTCCTTCTGGCAAGACTTCGGCGATAACGTTGCTTAAGCCAACCTGCGCACCAATTGCTTCGGCGGTCGCCTGGTTGTCACCGGTGATCATGATCACTTCCAGTCCCATTTCTTTTAGCTCCAAAATCGCTTCGATAGAGCCATCTTTGACTGTATCCGCTACAGCGATGACACCCGAAACCACACCATCCACGGCTACAAGCATGGCTGTTTTGGCCTCAGATTGGAGACGTTGAACCTCGTTGCTAAGGAACTTGTTTCCGATCTTTGAGGAACCCGTTCCTTTGGAAGGAATGGGTTCCTTGACTATATTCTCCATCATCCGCAAATTGCCAACGGAGACTTGCTTCCCCTCGACTTCAGCGGAGACACCGTGACCAGCCTGAGCCTGGAACCCGGCCAGATCAGCGAGGGCAAGCTCACGCGAGGTCGCTTCCGCCCAGATCGCCTCTCCCAACGGATGCTCGCTCCCCTTTTCAACGGAAGCTGCCAAACGGAGTAAATCGTCCGCATCCCATCCATCTGCAACGACAATATCGGTCACGGCAGGCTGACCTTTGGTAATCGTTCCCGTTTTATCAAGGACGACAACGTCCGTCTTCCCTGCGGTTTCAAGCCCTGCACTGGAGCGGAAAAGAATTCCCATTCCTGCACCCTTGCCAGTCCCAACCATGACCGCGGTCGGTGTGGCGAGACCCATCGCACAGGGACAGGCAATGACCAGCACAGCGACCAAATTGACGAGGGCACGAGTGAAAAGGCTGACTTCGGAATCAACAGGAAGGGGAACAAGATAGTACCAGGCCGCAAAAGTGAGCGCTGCGATAACTAGCACAATCGGGACAAAGACCGCCGATACCTGGTCTGCCAGCTTCTGGATAGGTGCTTTCGATCCCTGGGCATCTTCCACTAATTTGATGATCTGCGCGAGAGCGGTCTCTTTGCCAACTTTGGTGGCTTCAAATTTGAGCAATCCCAACTTGTTGAGAGTAGCCCCGATCAGCGGATCGCCAGCCTGCTTTTCGACAGGCAGAGATTCCCCCGTCAGCATGGATTCGTCTATTGCTGAACGTCCCTCGACGACAACGCCATCGACAGGAATTTTTTCGCCTGGTTTAACAATGAGCATATCGCCAACAACAACATCCTCGAGTGGAATATCAGTTTCTACACCATCACGGATGACACGCGCGGTTTTTGCGCGCAATCCCATCAGCTTTTTGATCGCATCGCTGGTACGTCCTTTGGCACGCGCTTCGAGAAATTTGCCAAGACGGATCAGGGTGATAATGACAGCGGCTGTTTCAAAATAAACATGACCGGGCAGGATATTCAGCATGACGATGATCGAATAGAAATACGCAACCGAGGATCCCATCGCGACGAGAACATCCATGTTCGCCGAGCCATTACGCAGGGCTTTATAACCACCGACATAATATTGCCAGCCCACATAAAACTGGACGGGGGTAGCGAGGGCAAACATCAGCCAATTTGCCCAGGCTCCATGTGACCACATGGGCAGCAAACCAAAATCCCGGGCCATTGAGAATAGAAAAAGAGGCAGTGTAAAGATTATCCCAACAATAAGCAAAAATCGTTGGTGATCGATCTCTTCAGCTCTGGCTTTGGCTTCGGCATCTTCAGCGTCGCCGCCCAGCTCGAGGGAGTCAAATCCCGCTGCACTGACGGCGCGACGCAGTTCGGCTTGCGTGACCATCGTCGGAATATAGCTGACACGGGCTTTCTCAGTCGTAAAAGTGACTTGTGCATCCAGCACCCCATCGAGGGTGAGGAGCGCTTTTTCAAGACGGCGGGCGTCGTTATCATCCGAAAGACGTTTGATGACCAATTCCGCTTCACCGGTGGCGATGCCATATCCGGCACGCTCAACGCGGGCAATGACTGAATCCATGCCGAGAATAGAGGGGTCAAATTCAACGGTCGCCCGCTCAGAAGAGAGGTTGACAACAGCGGTTTCAACGCCATCCAGTTTAATCAGGTTGCGCTCCACGGTGGCAACACAATTGGCACAGGTCATCCCTGTGATCGGGAGAGTAAGTTGTTTTGTATCTGTCATAAAAGACTCCTACTATTGCAGTGGGTCTTGCCCACTAAGAGATTGTTGTGAATTCAATTGGCCTTCGGCCCACCAGGTCTGGAAATAGCGAATCAGAGCCACAATTTCATCATCTGTCAGGCTTTCGCCAAAAGGGGGCATTAGCTGCCCACCGTTTACAATCAGGCGTTGAAGATGTCCATCCGCATGGTGCCAGGCATGTTCTGTAGCATTCAATGCCGGGGCCGCTTCAACCGCTTCGTGACCTCCGCCATCAATACCATGACATGCTGCGCAATTAGCAAGATAGACTTCTTCTCCCAATGCCAAGAGATCAGTTTTTGAGACTTCATCAGACGAACGCTTGCTTTGCGAAACCAACCATAGAGCTAGCCCAATGATCAGCACTCCCCCAAAAACTAAACCCAATGTTTTCCTTAAACCTTGGGTCTGCTTTTGTTTACGGCGATTATGAGCGAGGTTGCTCATCCAATATTGCCTAATTACAAAAAATATGGTTTATATACTACGAAATACGCAGCACTTTATGATAGTGTTGCGTACTCCGTAAAGCATAAACTATGCAGCAACCGGATAGTTGATCTCAGCCATCAAATTTTTGATAGCAACCTCATCAGCCGGGGCATCAAAGATGATCTCGACTTCTTTAGTTCCCTGGTTGGCGGTAACGGTCTGGACACCTTCGAGGTCAGCTACTTCGGTTTGAATGGTGTTGACACAGTGTCCGCAAGAAATATTGGGTACAGAATAAGTTACAGTTGTCATGGTTAAGCCTCCAAAAAATAATAGGTTTAATTTGATAAATCTTTTACAAGAGCCCGCACATTCCCCAGGCAGCAATCGCCTTGTGGGTTACGAATATCGCAGGCACATTGACCAGCTTTAATGCCAGCGGTAATCTCCGCTACAACGGTAGATTTTCCGCTTTCGGCAATTTCACTGCCAATGTTCCCCACCGTGTGGCGGAAACAATAGCAGATAGAAATCTCTTTATCATCGGCGTGTTTCTGATAAACACGCTCACGCAAATCAGCTTCATCAAAAAGCTGCTGACCATCCTCGCTATAGTAAACAGTTGAGCAATCTGGATCTGCACAAAAACGATAAGCATCTGAGGTTAGCAGATTAAGGGGAAGGGCCAGGATCGCCTTGACGGTCTGCGTATCGACTTTTTTGCCGATCACGCCATTCGTTGGGCAAGCCCCACTTAAGCCCTGCCCCTTAGACTTGCCACCGCCATTGATGGTGTCTTCCGAAATTGAACATCCACAAGAATCCATTTAATTAAACCTTTGTCGCTGTCTCAAATACTTCCTTGATCTCGGTCAGCACACGCTCACGCTCACTCGGATCTTCACCTTGTATGGCTGTGATCACACAGGAATTCAGGTGGTCTTCGAGAATAATACTGCTGACCTTGTTCAGCGCAGCTTCGACTGCCTGTATCTGGCGAATCACATCAATGCAGTAGGCATCCTCTTCGACCATACGGGTGATACCGCGCAGGTGTCCTTCGACTGTTTTTAATCTTAGCAAAGCATTATTTTCTTTCATTTCTGCCTCATTTACCCCCCCCCCTAGGGGGGTGGGGTTGCCATACTATACCACAAGATTTTCTTTTATGTCAAGAAATATTTATAGCATACAGCAAAGAGATGGACCCAAAATCAGGGAACTGAAGTTACTAAGAGAAAGAGCATGGTTTCATATCTTCTTTTCAGCGTATAATTCGCCCATGAAGAATAAAATAACTATCCTTGC
>NZ_CEYOSI010000010.1:0-30550 GCF_982879505.1 Candidatus Desulfolinea nitratireducens | reverse complement strand
GGCATTAAGCACGGTTTGGGCTGCCATCGTCTGTTGGTCACCTGGATAAAGATATAACCCATCTCTGCCAGACGAACGCACCCAGGACTGCACAAAACTGCTTTCCTGTGGGGAGTTTCCCATCGTGAGCAGGTAAAAAACACCTGATTCAGGATTGCGCCCCAAAGCTGTAGCGGACTGTCCCTGTGGGTCCAGGTCTACAAGTAAGACCTGCTTACCGCGTATAGCAAGTCCATGAGCAAGAGAAACAGCTGTGGTGGTTTTACCAACCCCACCTTTCTGGTTGGCAATACAGATGATTTTTGTAGACATTTATCCTTCCTCGACTATTTTGATTTCTTGAAAATCAATAAATAAAGAACACCACCAAACACTAATGGGCCAAAAAACATGCCTATAGCAACAAGAGTAGGTAATAGGGTGCTAATCATTGGATTTTGACACATCTTGTGAACCCACCTCGGTTGCAAATTCTTCACAAGGAACAAGTTGGAGCCGTTCCAATTCTTTTCGGATAATGAGGGCTGCTTGCGCTTTTGGAACGCGGTACTCGCGTTCAGCCAAATCATTCAGTGCCAATACTTCATGATCTCGTAAATAAACAATAACTTTCGCCATGTACTTCACCTCGTTGAATTTAAAAATAAAAAGAGCCGCGATAACGACTCTTTTATCAAGTGAGAGACAACTAAGTTTATGGGTTAGTTTATGAATTGATTACAAGAATTCATATAAGATTATTTCATCTGTATTTTGGCTTCTTTTTCTTTTTTGCTCTTCTTTCTAATTCTTCTAGTGCGCGGTCTCGCCAAGTAGTGTAATAAGCCTGTTCAGAAACAACCGGGGAACCATCAGCGTTTATCCCAAGATGTTCAGCAATTAATTCTGCCAAAGTAAAGGCATCACGAATAGAGTCTCGGCTTTCCCATTGAGCAGCAATTGGTAACCAACGTTCCAGAGGAAAGGCTGGTTTACGCCCTCTCCTTCGTGGTCTCAAGGGTTTATCTTCAATTAGAATGATATCATCGGTTAAACTGTCCAGTTTTTCCAATGATTGTGTGTCATCTTGAGCAACTAATTCATATCCCCACCAATACAAAATACGCTCTCTCCAATGTCCGGGCTGAGGTGCTGAAAAAAACACTACTCGATTGCGAATAGCAGCATCTATACAACAAGCGGTTATAAAGCCAGCCACAATCAAAAAGAATAGCAAGACAATTTGATATGCTAAAGCTGTTTGAGACAGAGTTTCTCCTAAACTTATTTGCAGATTGTAATTTGTCCAAACGAGTGGCAAAAACATAGACATTCCACTGCCTAAAAGCAAGAGATATAGGAACCTTCTTTGTGATCGTTCATATTTGCGTTGTTTGAATTCTGTGATAATCATCATAAGGCAAGATTGTACTCGAAAAGTATATCTGCACAAAACACTTGCATTCCATATAGCTCCATAGTATTCTACAAGCAGTTTTTACTTGATTATCAAAGAGAGGACATTATGAAATCCTATCGCAAAGAACTCTGGTTCCACACCCCTACCCGCCGAGAATTCATTAATATCACACCACAAGTTAACGAAGCTCTCCAAGAGAGTGGAGTGAAAGAGGGCCTAGCCCTGGTTTCAGCGATGCATATAACAGCCTCTGTCTTTATCAATGACCATGAATATGGCCTTCATCAGGATTATGAAGAATGGCTTGAAAAACTTGCTCCCCATGCCCCCATTGATCAATATAGACATAATGATACGGGTGAGGATAACGCGGACGCGCATATGAAAAGGCAGATTATGGGGCGTGAAGTTGTTGTTGCTGTCACTAACGGAAAACTTGACTTTGGTACATGGGAGCAAATCTTCTACGGCGAGTTTGACGGTCGCCGCAGAAAACGTGTCCTTATAAAAATAATCGGTGAATAATAAAAGCTCCCTGATAGTATTATCAGGGAGCGACGACAAATCTTTTCTTATGAACAAATTACGCTAGATTTTGCGTTAGGAGACTAACTCTTGGAAATGATAGGAGAGCCACAAGCTTTGGGGACAACTGAAAGTCGTATTTGGTTTCGGCTGGTAAACGCCATGCATATCACCGCATCCGTCTTCATCAACGACCATGAGCATGGGTTGCATCAGGATTACGAAATGTGGCTCGAAAAGCTTGCTCCCCATGCGCCCATAGATCAATATCGTCATAATGACACAGGCGAAGATAACGCCGATGCGCATATGAAGCGCCAGATCATGGGTCGCGAAGTCACCATCGCCATCACCAACGGAAAACTCGATTTCGGAACCTGGGAGCAGATCTTCTACGGCGAATTCGATGGTCGTCGCAAAAAACGGGTATTGGTCAAGATTATTGGTGAATAAAGAAATAATATGACAAAAAAAATATGGGGCGGCATTCTTGTCATCCTGATAATAATCAGTTTATTCATTGCGGCGCAGAGTATTGCTACTAAAGCAGATTACATCAACAACGATTTCCTTGTCTTCTGGCTCGCTGGCTACTCCAATTGGGTAGACATAGATCCGTATAATGCTTCCGATTGGATTAACGCAAGGATCCAATTTGGCTCAGAAAATATTCCGGAGCCAGAATTTCTATATCCCCTTCCTCTCGCCGTATTTCTGGCTCCATTAGGCCTTTTAAATCTACATCAGGCTTTCACTATGTGGGTATTTCTATCAGCCTGCCTGATAATTATTTCCATTAGCATCATTCTTCGCTTCGGAAAAACACATCCGCAAATAATTTACTTAGCCATCCCCTTTCTCCTGTTCAGCCCTCTATTTCCTCCAACGCTCATCACCCTGTTTCTTGGCCAACTCAGCGCGGTACTCCTGTTATTTGCCAGCCTTGCAATTTATTTTTGGCAACAGAGGAAATGGTTTTGGGGTGGATTCTTTATCGCATTTTTCACGCTCAAACCCAGTATTGGTCTCCCTCTTCTGGCACTGACAACACTTTGGTTACTCAACAAAAAACAATTTAAGGCTATTAGCGGAATTATCTCAGCATCCCTTCTTCTTTTAATTATTGGTCTCATCAAAGATCCTTTATGGATCTCAAAATATCTGGCAATTGGTAGCAATAAAATATCAAATACTTTTGGCTTTTCTCCTACTATCTGGGGAATTTCTGGCCTGTCGTGTGATTTTGACACATCCTGTACAATCATATTCGGTCTTATAGGGATACTTACTTTTCTGGCAATAAATATCTGGTTATTATTCAAATGGAAAGATGCCTCTCTGTCCCTGGAGTATGGCCAGATTCTTATCGTCAGCCTGCTATCTGCCCCCTATCTTTGGCCATACGATCAACTCCTTCTGTTGATTCCAATATTCCTTGGCCTGATCACGCTTATTCACCAGGGATTCTCCCCTATAAAAACCATCCTGATTTTTATCCTTATTTCATTTTTTGCAATTGGGCTTGGACTTACTGCAAATATCCTCGAACATCCGCATGAAAATCTTTATGTCCTCCTTTCAATCATTGTGTGGGGAATGAATACCTGGATACTCTATCGCGTCAATATTGAAAAGCGTTCATCTGCGCATTCGGAAAAATCTGAGATAAATCTCCTCACACGCGGTTAAGGATTACCTACATTATTTTGTAGTGCAACCTCCGTTAAATTTCTGCGTATACCTTTACGCAACCATATTTTTTAAGAATTAGGAGAAACTCATGTCCCACAAAACAAAGTTATTTAGCGCATTTGCCATCTTTATGCTGGTCGCGCTTGCCATTGTTCCCACCGCCTCAGCCTTTGAAGGCCGGGAAGGTGACCGGATTGTCATCGAAGCCGACGAAGTTATCGAAGACGATCTCTACGTCGGTGCTGAATCGCTCGTCGTTGACGGCGTCATCAAAGGCGATCTATACGTTGGTGCGCAGACGGTCATCATCAACGGTACTGTTGAAGGTGATCTCGTTGCATTCGCACAAAGCGTTACGATCAATGGTACCGTAGGAGACGATATTCGCTCCGGTGCTGCCGCCATTCAACTTGGTCCTGAAGCAAAAATCGGCGACGACCTGCTTTTTGGCGGTGCAAGTCTCGAAGCGAAAAGCGGAAGCCTCGTCGGCGGGGATATTCTTGTCGGCAGCGCTCAAGTTCTCGTTGCAGGCGATACTGAAGGTGATCTTATCGCTGGCACCGCTGCATTTGAATTAAGCGGCGGTGTAAACGGAAACGTCAAGGCATATGTCGATATATCCAATAAAGATCAAGGGATGTCTCCAATGTCCTTTGGTCCCTCTATGAATATCAGCATTCCCTCTGTCACCTCAGGGATCACGATTGCCAAAGATGCCTCCATCGGTGGTGACTTAAGCTATACCTCATTTGATGAGATCGTTTTCCCCACCGGTGTTGTTGCTGGAGAAACCCTGCGTGTTGAACCGGAATTTGACAACTATAATTACGAATATGAACGGCCCACGCCTCCCACCCCTGCACAACTGGTTGGATTTTGGGCACTGAATTTGCTTCGCACGATCATCACCCTGATCGCAATTGGTCTTCTACTCGGCTGGCTTTTCCCGAATTTTCTTCATGGTGCAGGGCATAAACTGCAAACTCAGACCTGGCCAAGCCTGGGATGGGGTGTGGTCGCCTATGCAGCCTTCTACTTTGCCTTGCTGGTCATCTTTACAGCGATGGTTATGGGTGCAGTCATCCTCGGCTTCCTCTCTTTGGGTGGACTGAGTGGCACGATCATCATTCTTGGCTTGCTCGCTCTCTTCACCCTGATCGTTGGCTTCATCCTGACAGTTGCCTATGGAACCAAGATTATCGTCAGCGTCCTGGGCGGCAAGTTGATCCTGGCCCGAGTGCAACCTGATCTGGTCAACCACAAAGTATGGCCCCTGGTTGTCGGCGTAGTTATTCTTGCCACAATCATGTCTGTCCCCTTCGCGGGCTGGATGATCAAGCTGATCGTTGCCCTATTTGGTCTCGGCGCGTTATGGATCTTGGGACGTGAACAATTCAGCAGAGAATCCGTAGTTCAGTAACCCAACTCTATTTACAAAAAAGGACGAGAGCAAAAAACTCTCGTCCTTTTTTGATGAAAATATCTTACACCTAGGAACAGTTGCGAGTGAAGACGATCTCTTTGGTAATCTTTTCACTACGTCCAATCACATCATGATATTTATTGACGGCAACAAACTGGTAATCAAGCCAACCTTTCTCATAGCGCCAATCAGGGTTAATATCAACTGCTTTCAAAACGTAACTGTAATTATTGCCATCCCTCTCCATCACAGCGGCATTCTTCCATCCAGTGACTGAACCAGAAGGATATTCTTGCATACGAATATACAAATTAGCTTCAACTATATATGGATCTATCGCGGTCACATTAAAAGTGATCTCGGTTGGCAAACAGTTCAACGACAAAGTATCAGATAAACGGGTGATATCGGTAAACACAAGCCCACCAACATTAGATTGTGGAGCAACACTGGGAGGGATTTCTGTCGGTTCAACCGTTGGCTCTTCCTGTACTTGTGTAGAAGTCGGAAGAGGGGGTTCTGTCGGAATAGCAGTTGCCAATGGTGGAGGCGCAGGTTGTGTAACTTCCACGGGCACAATTACAGTGACAATAACCGGCGGAGGGGCTGTCGGCGGAGCAACCGGAACGGCGTTACAAGCTGTCAAAGCAAAAGCTAAAAAAATAAAAAGCATGATTGGGTTTTTCTTCATAATAATTCTCCTTTGCAAATTTACCGACATTCTAAAAGCAATGTAGCCCTTTTTCTATCTACCCATTTGTAGTTTCTTCATTTCGTTCTCCTTAGTATTTTTTTCTATGCTAAGTATATCGGCGAGAGTAATATTTTATTATCACCCAATAGTCACAACTTTATGTTATTTTGCGACCCACTGCGACCTATCGGTGCCTAATAGAGAACCAAGGAAGGAAGACTGAGACATGTCTGCGACCGAGAGTGCCTAATTTGGTGAGTATACAAAACCAATTAGATGAGTTGGATATTTCGGATATTGTTGTTTGTACAGTTGTCGTTTATTGAAAGAAAAGGCAAAAATCTTGACCGCTTTCCTGAGAGCTTTCTCACATCGAGAAAAACAACGTGATTTTCTTGCTAAACATGCCAGCTAATATCGTAACTCGGTATTAGCTCCTTTATATGAAGAGAATTATGTAGATTCTGTTTCATCGGGAACAGAAGCCTCTGGAAGTTCTTCTGCATAAGCATTATCCCAATTGATAACGCTCTGATGATAAACTGACGGTATGCGACCGATACGTCAAAAAAATAAGACCATCAACATACAATAGGATGGCTTTTTTGCGAAGACTTTCTGAATAGACGCGAGATTTAGGCTCTCGGGTATATCTTTTTTCGCAATGCTGGCACTTAAACGTTGGCTTTTCGCATTCGTGAACTCTATCTTGTGTTGGAGGATTCTTTCTCCGCAGTTTGGACAATTCATAATCTCTTTTGTATCTCATAAACACTTACTACTTTAGCCCCCCCACGTAGGCTATCTATTGTGGACAATCCTTGTCTGTTATAATTTCGCGCATGTTAACCCCTCAACAAATTGAAGCCCGCCTCGAGCGGGTACTCTTAACGGTACAAAAGCCCGGTCGCTATGTGGGCGGTGAGTTCAATGCAGTCCATAAAGATTGGGACTCAATTCAGACCAAAGTCGCTTTTCTCTTCCCGGACATTTACGATCTCGGCGTCTCCAACGTGGGTCTTAAAATTCTTTACGACCAGATCAACCAACGTGATGATGCCCTGGCCGAGCGTGCTTATCTTCCCTGGCTTGATTTTGAAGAAATCATGCGTGCCAACGAGATACCCCTCTATGCGCTGGAATCAAAACATCCGCTGATCGATTTCGATATCATCGGGATCAGCATCCCCTACGAGACTCTCTACACCAACACCCTGAACGCCCTTGACCTGGCCGGGATTCCGGTTAAAAGCGCAGCTCGCGGTCCCGAGCATCCCCTCATCATCGCCGGCGGACATACCTGCACAAATCCCGAGCCGATGCACGCCTTTATCGACGCTTATGTTGTCGGCGAAGGGGAGGAGGTCATTCACGATATTGTGGACACCGTTCAGGCGTATTCCCGTTTTCCCGTTGACTCGTCCCAACAGCATAACGGTAAAACGGTAAAACGGGAAAGCCTCCTAAAAGCCCTCGCCCAAATCCCCGGCGTCTATGTCCCCTCGCTTTATAAAGTCAACTATATGGATGATGGCACCATCGCCGAAACCATCCCCCTTGTCGAAGAAGCTCCAGCGAGAGTTTTGAAACGCATCGTTGCCAAACTGCCACCTCCGCCAACGGATTTCATCGTCCCGAATATAAAAATCGTCCATAACCGCGCAACTGTCGAGGTGATGCGCGGATGCACGCGCGGGTGCAGATTCTGCCATGCGGGGTTCACCACGCGTCCAGTCCGCGAACGAAGCGTTGAAGAGGTGCTGGATGCCGCAGAAAAAGCGATTGCTTCCACCGGTTTTGAAGAGGTCTCCTTCCTCTCCCTTTCCTCCTCCGATTACACTGGCATCGCCGAATTGGTCGAAGCCGTAAGCGAACGTTTTCCCGATGAAAAAATGAGCATCTCGCTGCCCTCGCTGCGGGTCGAATCAGTTTCCGTCGACCTGATGGAGGGGCTGAAAAAACATCGCACTGCGGGATTTACCCTCGCTCCCGAAGCCGCCACAGAACGGATGCGGAAGATCATCAACAAATTCATCACCGATGAACAATTACTTGATACTGCCCGCGAGATTTACAGCCGTGGTTGGACGACGATCAAACTCTATTTCATGATCGGGCATCCCTCTGAAACTCTCGAAGACGTGCAGGCAATTATCGATCTGAGCAATAAAGTTCTGGCTGAGGGGCGCAAGGCGATCGGAGGAAAGGCAAAGCTCAATCTCGGCGTGGGGACCTTCGTGCCGAAGCCGCAGACCTCCTTCCAGTGGGTTTCAGTGGATAATTTTGAGCAAATAAACACTAAGCAGAATTTGCTCAAAAAAGAACTTGGGCGTGGCATCAAACTCGCGTGGACTGACCCCGAAGATACGATAATCGAAGCTTTTCTTTCGCGTGGAGACCGCCGCCTCGCCGATGTGATTTATACTGCCTGGAAAAATGGTGCAAAATTCGACGCCTGGGGCGACCAGCGCCGCTATGATATTTGGATGGATGCCTTTGCAGAACATAACCTTGACCCCACATTTTACACGCATCGCCAACGGCGTGTAGATGAAATCTTCCCCTGGGAGCATATTTCTACGGCTGTGCATAAAAAATTCATCTTCGAGGATTACCGTCAATCGCTCGAAGGTCTAATTCGGGTTGATTGCCGAGAACAATGCTTTGCCTGTGGCATTCTGCCGATCTTCAAGGATCTGCGCCGTGAAAATCCCGGCGATATCTGGATGTGCCCAGAAGTGAAAAGCAGAAAACCAAAAACAGCCATGCAACCTGATGAATTGATCACGATCAACTAAATATGAAGAACGATCAACAACCCATCAATAAAAGATTAAGGATTTCCTTCTCCAAAGAAGGCCCGCTGCGTTTTATCGGTCATCTCGACCTGCACCATATCTGGCAGCGGAGTATCCGTCGTGCCGGACTGCCCCTTGTTTATAGCAAGGGATTTCACCCTCAGCCCAAAATACAGCTTGCATCCGCTTTGGCGCTGGGGTTTTCTAGCCGCGCCGAGGTTGTGGACATTTGGATTGAAGAGAATAGAATTCAGACTTCAGACATAGGAGAAAAACTACAATCTGCTGTTCCTGAGGGAATTGCGATACTTGATGTGCAGGAAGTGGAATTGGGCAGCCCTGCCCTCCAAACCCAAATAGTATCGTCTGAATACGAAGTGACTTTATTGGATGAAAATCCCGCTTCGCTCATAAACGAGAAACTTGCCACCCTTATGGAGGCAGAATCCATTCTGAGACCCAAGCGCGTTAAACACAAAAAACGCAAACACTTCACCAGCGCTCCTCCAACCTACGATCTGCGTCCTTTAATTTTGAAATTAGTAAAATTACCACCTGGCAAAGAAGATAACGCTATCCGTCTTTTTATGCACCTCTCTGCCCGCGAAGGCGCGACCGGCCGCCCAGACGAGGTTCTCGCAGAATTGGGCATTCCTGTCGAGGATGTACGCGTTGAACGAACAAAGTTGATCTTTTCTGAGTAAGGGGTTCCGCTCAGAATGATATGGTCTCTAATAAAGGCACAACAAGGAGAACCAATGCGATCTTTCTATATTTGGGGGTAAAATAAGGTAGGAAACTGCAAAACTCACAGCGAAAAGACCATTGGAGGTCTTGTGCCCTTTCTAACATCCTTGTTTTTCGGCTTTGTGCCCATGTTTTTTTTCGCCTATATCCTCTATTGGACAGACCGCTATGAGAGAGAACCCAAAATTCTCCTTGTAGCGGTCTTTTTTTGGGGGGTCGCGATCGCTGCGGGCGGAGCCTTTATCATCAATACTGTGTTGGGGATGGGCGTTTATATTTTCACAGGGTCAGAAACCGCTTCCGATCTGACGACGGGATCCATTATTGCACCCATTGTCGAGGAGGCGCTCAAAGGCCTCGCAGTGCTGATCGTTTTCCTCGTCTTTCGCAAAGAATTTGACTCCATTCTGGACGGGATCGTCTATGCGGGCATCGCCGCCCTGGGGTTCGCTGCTACTGAAAACACTCACTATATTTATAACCTGGGCTACCTCGAAAGCGGCTGGGAAGGACTCTGGTTCCTCGTTTTCGTGCGTGTGATCCTCGTCGGCTGGCAGCATCCTTTTTACACCGCCTTCACAGGAATTGGCCTGGCTATCACTCGGCTGCAGCGCTCTGGTTGTATCAGATATCTTGCGCCTCTGATCGGGATCAGTATTGCCATGTTCACGCATGCTTTTCATAATACAATGGCTTCTTTTCTGACCGGCACGTCTGGACTTGCAATTGGCACCTTCATGGACTGGACAGGTTGGTTCTTCATGTTCCTGTTCATTCTTTGGGCGGTCGCCAGTGAGCGCAAACTGCTTATGATCCATCTTAAAGAAGAGGTTTCGCTGGGATTAATAACCGCCACACAATATCACACTGCCACTTCCACCTGGAAACAAACTTCAGCTCGTTTTCAGGCATTCTTCAATGGCCGCTATCCTGCAACACAGCGCTTCTATCAAATATGTGGAGAGCTGGCTCACAAGAAACATCAATACCACACTCTGGGCAATGAAAAAGAGAATGTGGAGATCATCAAAAAATATCGTGCTGAGTTGAAAACTCTACGGGAAAAAGCTGAAGCTTAAACCATGTTCTCAACCCTCTCAAGATCAATAAGAGAAGAGTCTTTTCGTGGTAAAATCGCCTTCGCATTGCCCCCATAGCTCAGTGGATAGAGCGCTACCCTCCGGAGGTAGAAGCCTGCGTTCGAGTCGCAGTGGGGGTACACCAACCCCGCTCCATACCTTTTTGGAGTAGGGTTTTTTCTTTCCAATCCAATTAAAAAAACTAAGTACACTATAATTTATTGATGAAAAACATTGAAAAAACTGAATTGAGTATCCATTCTATCGGGAATAGAGCAATGGATATACTTTCAGTTGAGAAAATCGCTGAAATACTTGGTATTACCTCGAAGGGGATTTTTATAAAATTTGAAAACAATAAAATGGTTTTCTTATCCTTCGAAGACTATCGGGGGCCATTGACCGCTAATCTGTCCGGGGATTTTCGCCATTTTACACGCTTATCTAGAGGTGGAAAAGTTACATTTTTCCGAGAGGCGATACTATTTCCAGATTCTAAAATAAGTATTTCAACATCGAATTCAAAAGTATGGAAGCCATCCAAACCAACAGAATCATCTATAAACCCTGAAGATCGTTTAGGCCTAATTCGTGGCTTGGCTTTAGATATTTATCAATCTAAAAAAGGGGAAGGGCTCAGCGAGATGCTCCCAGCAATGGTTGGTTTTTCTCCAGAAAATGCAAAGGGAAACACTCAATATCAAGGCTTCAATGCGAAAATTGAAGAAATAAGAAATCAAATTGCAGTGGGTAATCTGCTACCCCTATCCCAAACTATCCAATCATTTCTTGGGTTGGGAGGTGGCCTAACCCCTTCGGGCGATGATTTCGTTATCGGACTGCTCCTCAGTATTAATCGCTGGAGTACCATTTTCCATCAAATAAAAAATCTGGCAACCTTTAACAAAGAAATAGTTGAGGCAGCCTATAAGCATACAACTACCCTAAGTGCGAATCTTATAGAATGTGCGGCTTTGGGATCGGCTGACGAACGTCTGATCCAGGCGGTTGACCACCTTGCCACTGGAAAATATAACCGTGATGAGGTAATCCCCGGGTTGCTCAGCTGGGGTAATTCTTCGGGGGTTGATGCTTTAGTCGGGATGATGACCGCCTTTTTACCACTTGATCAGTCCTGATGCATACTCATGGCTTAGCCTCGACTATAATTATCAAAAGCTGTACAGGATCTTGGAAAATCCACCAAATTCTTTTAACCAAGCTCCGATTTTAAAATCCCGCATGCAGAAAATGGTATCGTTTTCTGCAATGAAGTAAAATATCAGTATATTTTTATGCCTACTTTTTATTTCTCCAACGACTTGTCTCTTATCCTCCTGTTGGCAGGGGGCGTTTTTGTTATCGGAATGTTTCTTTTGCGTATACAAAAACAGAGGCAAAGCACGAATGAAGAAATTGAAAACACCAATAAAAATATAAATGCCAGTTTTTCTCTCAGCGGATATTTGTTGGCAGCCCATAACGAAGAGGCTGTAATCATGGCTGCCATGCGTTCGGGATTTGATCTGCTGGAAGCCGAAGGATCTGCCTTTGTCCCTTTCAACGAATGGAAGCAATCTGTTACGGTTCTAAAGCACGGCGATTTCCAATTTTTGCAGGAACCAGTCTGGCAAACACGCTTAACAGACCCTGCAACGCGACATAGCTGTAGAAACTGTAAAGACAAAGAAGCGGGCATGAAATGCATCCTCCTCCCAAACCCTGCCGATGCAGACAGGGTTTATTGTTTAGCCCTACGTTGTGGGGGACGAGAGATCGGTGTGCTTAATTACTTTTTCCATAAACCACCAAAAATTACTGGGAGCCAGGAACTTTTCCTGTCAGAATTGGTCCGTCTTACTGACCTGAGACTGGATGCTTTGCATGCACATTCTCAGGAATTAGACTCCCTTCGCCAAGGCAGGCAACCTGCTCTGTCAAAAGAAGAATTTAACAGTTTGAACGCTGAAAACAAAGAGTTGTTGGTTCAACTGGAATACCAGGCTGTATTAAAGGAGCGCACAAGGCTGGCACGTGAAATCCATGATGGCCTGGCGCAAACGTTGGCTTTCTTGAAGATGGAAACAGCACGTATGCAAATCCAGATCTCAAAGGGAGAAATCGCCTCAATTGATCAGGCCCTGCAAGCCTGCCACAAAACGCTATCAGAAGCCTACCTGGATGCACGTCAGTCTATTGATAACTTGCGCCGTGCACCCGACGAGAAGTTTTCCGATTGGTTGGAGACTACAGCCTCTGATTTTAAGCTCCTGACTGACGTGGCGATTGATTTATCTGACCTTAGATTGGATACTATCTTCCCAGATAATATTAAGGCGCAGTTGATCCGGATTGTGCAGGAGGCGTTGACAAATATTCGCAAACATGCTTTGGCAGATATGGTATCCATATCTGCATTTGAGCGGGCAGATGAAATCATCCTTGAAATAAAAGATAATGGACATGGTTTTACACCGGAAGAGGTTACCTTTGTATCTCGGTACGGTTTACGCAGTATGCGCGAACGCGCTGAATCTATCCATGCTGATTTCCAAATTATCAGCGCCCCTGGCGCTGGAACTACGATAAGTTTAAAGATTCCAACAGTCGAAAAGATAAATTTATGAGCAATGCCATCCGTGTTTTTGTTGTTGATGATCACACCCTTTTTCGAAAAGGTTTGGTGAGCTTATTATCTGAATTGGAGGATATTCAAGTAGTAGGCGAAGCATCCACTGGTGAGGAAGCAATTGAAATCGTTATGGGGATCGAATCTGATCTGATCTTGATGGATATCAATATGCCCGGAATGAGTGGGATTGAAACGCTTGGCGTATTGAGGCAACAGGGGGTGGAAAATCCTGTCTTGATGCTGACCATTTCAGAGCATCAGGAAGATCTTGTGGAAGCAATTTGCGCTGGTGCCAGTGGATATTTGCTCAAAAATACGGAACCCGAGATTTTACAGCAAACAATTAAACAGGTAATCGCCGGGAAGTCGGTTCTTTCTCCTGAGATTACCGAGCAAGTATTTGAGATGGTCCGTAGCAGGAAAATAGGGGTGGAGAAGAAGCTTACCGAACGAGAAATCCAGATGTTGCACTTGCTTTCCAGTGGTTCAAAGACATCGCAGTTGGCCGAACAGATGTCCATATCTGAAAACACCGTCAAAACGCATATCCGGAATATCTTTGAGAAATTGGAAGTGAGCAGTCGCGCGGAGGCTGTCGCAAAAGCGGTTCGACTAAAATTGATTTAGAAATATAAAATGGGGGGTGATAAGAGCGGGTGATATAAAAATCACCCCTTTTTCTTTTAAAAATACCTCCCTTTTTGACCTTAATATGATGACAAATAAGAGAATATTTGGTAAATTACTATATATTATTCGTTGAGTTGGATATTTCTACATGAGTCATCTTTCTGAATTTTCGCGCAGGATATTAATCGCCTCAGCCAATTCCTTATTTCGGGAAGGGTTGCATAAATTTTATGCTGAAAGATGGGGTAAACAGAAGGTGGGGGTAGTGATGGCCAAAACTATGCAGGAGACCCTTGATCTGCTCGAGAGTCATCAACCTGATCTTGTGATCGTCGATCACGATGACAAAGCCATCAATCGCGATGAATTTTTGAACCGTTTTATGACCGGTGAAATGCCGATGAAGGTAATTCTTGTCTCACTAGCTTCTTCTGAACCGGTTGTGATCTATAACCGTATGCAATTGACGGCAGCTCAGGCGGAAGACTGGCTTGCAAATCCGTGGGACGAATAATCATTATGAAGGAGAGTGCGTATGAAACACTTTTTTAGAGTAGCCGTTCTGGTAGCAATCCTAACTGTGTTGATCGGTTTTGGACTGGATAACTCAGGCTATATGCCCGCGCTTGCCAGCGTGCAAGGCGCAGCTATTGACGCTTTATTCCGAAAACATATTTGGGTGATTTCCTTCCTCTTCTCGTTGATTTCAGGATTCATGCTCTATAGTTTTGTAGCGTTCAGACGGAAACCTGGTGAAGAAGGAGATGGGGATCATTTTGAAGGACATACTGGGTTGGAAATTGCCTGGACAATTTTGCCTCTTGGCATTGTGTTGTACTTTGCTTTCCTGGGTGCTGCCGCCCTTGCAGAAACCCGCCGTGCAGATCCGAACGCACATAAGGTCACCGTGGTTGGGTCCCAGTGGTCCTGGCGTTTTGATTACGAGGATTATGGATTTTCTTCGACAGAGCTGCGTCTCCCCATTGATCAGCAGTCCCTCCTGACGATGACATCGACAGATGTAATTCATTCATTTTGGGTTCCTGAATTCCGGTTAAAACAGGATGCTCTCCCAGGGGAAGGGATGGAACGCGAACTTCGGATTACCCCCACTGTAATTGGAGATTATAAACTCCGCTGTGCCGAGCTTTGCGGCCTGGAGCATGCCTATATGGTCTCGGATGTTATCGTAATGGAAGTGAGTGATTTTGAAAAGTGGGTTGCAGAACAAACAGAAGGTCCATCGGATGATCCAATAGAACGTGGCGAATTATGGTACGAACAATATGGTTGTCAGGCTTGTCACTCCATTGATGGTTCTGATCGTATAGGTCCTACTTGGGCAGGTATCTTCGGCACGGAAGAATTATTAACAGACGGTACGACTATTGTAGTGGACAGGGAATACCTGATCGAGTCTATTGTTGATCCCCAAGCAGCTATTGTCGAAGGTTTTGAAACTATCGTCATGCCGCCCACCGGAGATAGTATGACCGAAGAGCAAATTCATGACATCGTTGATTTTATCGAGAGTTTGGCTGAGTAAGCGAGCATCTAAGAATTACTTCCCAAAAAATGCACCACAAAGCCACAGAGAACACAAAGGTTTTCTCTGTGGTCACAAAGAATTTCTTCGTGACCTTTGCGACTTTGTGGTGAGCCTGTAGGAGCTTATTTTTAGACGATTACTAAGAGTAGGAATAGGAGTAAAAAAATGGATGAAAAGAAAAAGGTCAATTTCCTGAAACTCGGTTTGGTACGCGGAATCATCTTTCAGGTGGTCGGCTCAATAGTAGGCATGGGAATTGTCATGCTGATCCGACTGCTGATGGGATTACCAGCGTGGAATGCTGAACCGGTCTGGGTAGGCGGTACTTTTGTTGGCGTGATCACCTTTTTGATCGGTGTTGGTGCCTTCAGCGATTGGTTCAAATGGGCGAAAGGCGAAAAAACATCCGATCATCATGAAGCTGATCCCAGCTTACCAGGTTGGGCGAAATACTATAGTATTTCGCTGGATCACAAGGTAATCGGTATTCAATACGGTGTTACATCGATTCTGACATTGGGACTGGCGGGTACCTTCGCAATGATTTTTCGGACAGAATTGGCCGCTTCAAAGCTGCAATATATCGATTTGGGTACATTCAACAGCCTGATCGGTTTACATGGTATTGTGATGATCGCGGCAATTTTATTGGGTATAGGCGCTATGTCAAATTATCTGGTGCCTTTAATGATCGGGGCCAGTGATATGGCCTTCCCGCGATTGAACGCTTTCGCTTACTGGATTAACGTACCGGGTGCACTCCTGGTGGTGAGCAGCCTCTTTTTAGGTGGCTTTGATACCGGTTGGACAGCCTATCCGCCCCTCAGTGCGCGGGCTCCCCTGGGGATGCAGATGTTCTTCCTGGGCGTTTATGTGATCGGCCTATCCTCTATCTTGGGATCGCTGAATATTATTGTCACCACGATCAGGATGCGTGCTCCGGGAATGAACTATTTCCGCATGCCGATATTTGTTTGGGCAGCGGTAGCAACTTCCATTATCGGGCTGACCGCGACGCAGTTCATCGCTCTTTCCTTCCAAATGGTCATGTTCCAGCGTTTATTGGGGATGGGTTTCTTCGATCCGACCAACGGCGGTAATGTTGTTTTATTCCAGCACCTCTTCTGGTTCTACTCTCATCCGGCGGTATACGTCTTTATCCTGCCAGGGCTGGGGATGATCAGCGAACTGCTGCCCGTCTTTGCCCGCAAACCCCTTTTTGGATATAAATGGATCGCCCTGTCCTCGATGGCCATTGCCCTTGTTGGCTTCTTTGTCTGGGCGCACCATATGTTCACGGCGGGGATGGAAGAATACTTACGGGTTCCTTTCATGTACAGCACCATGCTGGTGGCCGTGCCAACTGGCGTGAAATTTTTTAGTTGGGTCGGGACGCTATGGCGAGGCAAGATCAGTTTCCCCACACCGATGTTGTTCACTTTGGGGGCAGTGTCAATTTTTCTGCTTGGTGGATTAACCGGGCCGCCAAATGCGACCGTGGCCACTGATCTCCATTTGCATGACACCTATTGGATTGTGGGCCACTTCCACGCTACGATGTTTGGCGGGTTTATCTTCCCCTTCTTTGCGGCACTTTATTACTGGTTCCCAAAGATGACAGGTCGAATGTACAACGAGAAGCTGGGAAAATGGCATTTCTGGCTGATGTACCCTGCCTTTTACGTTCAGTCATTGGGGCAAATGCGGATCGGCTTATTGGGAATGCGTCGTCGTATCGCTGATTATGACCCGGCGCTCAATTTTGACTTTTCTCATTTGCTTATTACCATCGCCGGTTTTGTGATCTTTGCCTCGGTAGTGATCTTCCTCGTGAATGTGTGGATGAGTGTCAAGCGTGGGGAAAAAGCAGGAACGAATCCCTGGAATTCCCGCTCCCCGGAATGGCAATTACCCACTCCTATTCCAGAACATAATTATGCAGATCATCCATTCGAAGTAGTGGGTGAACCGTATGACTATGGTTTGGAGGGTTCAACTTATATAAAAATGTCCGCCGCTTCTAAAGCCTCAGCAGCGGACTGATTGGAGAAATCTCATGGAAGATAAGAAAAAGAAAGCCTTAACGTTCGGCGTTATCATTTTTGTGATTTTAGCAGTACTTACCCTTGGTGAGTATTTAATTGCTACTGTGAACTTCCAGTGGTGGTATTTGCTGGTTGGAATAGCCATCATAAAAGCCTGGCTGGTAATTCAGCATTATATGCATCTGCCAAGGTTGTTCAGTGAAGAGGAGAAACACTAATGGCTACATCTACCTTGGATAATCGCACAAGCTACAAATATAAATTGGGGACCAACCGCCTGGGTTTATGGTTATTCCTCCTCTCAGACGCGTTTTTCTTTGCTGGCTTGTTGATCTCTCGCTTCTACCTGATGGGCTTTACCCGCCCTCATCTGGATCAGACCCTGGGTCTGATCGTCACCTCAGTACTTTTGATCAGTTCATTTTATATGAATCGGGCTGAGACAGCCATGGCTCATGGGGATCAAAAAACCTTCCTGCGAGGCACGTTAATCACCCTTGTTTTGGGCGTGATCTTCCTCGTTGGCGTGGTCGGTGTCGAATGGCAATTGGCGCCCTTCGGCCCGGGCGATGGGGCCCATGGCGCGCTCTTCTATATGATGACGGGTATGCACGCTTTTCACGTGCTTACAGGCGTGATCTTCCTGGTGATCGTCTATCGCAATGGACGCAAAGAGCTTTATACCGCTGAAAAACATTGGGGCGTGGAAGCCTGTGCCACTTACTGGCATTTTATTGATGTAGTTTGGATTTTCTACTACCCAGCCCTTTACCTGATCGGTACAGTGGTTGGATAAAGTTAATTAGCTGATCAGTAGTAATCAGTTTGTATAAACTGATTACTACTGATTTCACACTTTTTCAATATGACCAGAAAACTTTTCCGGCAAATAGTGAATGGACTGATAATTGTTTTAGTCGTATTTGCCGGATTTTATTTTTTAGCCCAGCCTTATGCTTTTCAGGGATCCTTGATTGAGCCACCACTCCCAACGGCTGATTTTTCTTTAAAACAAGCTGATGGAAAAAACTTTCGTCTCTCTGATCAACAAGGCAAATTGGTATTGCTTTATTTTGGATACACATTCTGCCCGGATGTATGCCCGACTACACTATACGATCTCGCCAGAGCGAAAGAACGTCTGGGTGAAAATGCATCCGAAATCCAGGTTCTTATGATTACCGTCGATCCTGAACGAGATGCCCCTGATCAACTTGAAAAATATGTCACTACTTTTGACCCATCTTTCATCGGCTTGACTGGCGATATCACGGAGCTGGAATCCATCTGGAGTGATTTCGGCGTCTACCGCAAGAAGAATGAGACTAATGGTGCATCCGGTTATCTGGTGGATCACACTTCCCGCGTCTATGTCATTGACAGAAATGGCAATTTACGGCTGACCTTTCCATTTGGCATGGAATTCGAAGCGATGGCAGACGATCTGGCCTATTTATTGGATAGTGAGTAAAAGATATGAACAAAAATTTTCCCACATACAGGAAACGTTTCTTATTATCAGTGTTGGGGGCGTTCATATTTGTTGGATTGATTAACGAAGGCGCGCATTTATTACTAAAAGAAAAAACAGATCGCCCTCCCGAAATTGTAGAGGTTTCTATCCCAGCCGGGACGGCAGAGCGAATAAGCGCAGGGGAAGCTGACCCTACCATTCCATCAGAATTGATCTTTGTGATAGGCGATACCTTGCAGGTCACCAACGAAGATGACGTACCTCACGAGCTTGGCCCCCTGTGGATCCCTGCTGGTTCCAGCGCCAGCCTGTTGATGGAAAATGCCAATAAATATACCCTGGGCTGTACTTTCCAGCCTTCACGCTACCTGGATTTCGATGTGCGGTCGCG
Source organism: Candidatus Desulfolinea nitratireducens (assembly GCF_982879505.1). Lineage (NCBI taxonomy): Bacteria > Bacillati > Chloroflexota > Anaerolineae > Anaerolineales > Candidatus Desulfolinea > Candidatus Desulfolinea nitratireducens. The sequence continues at coordinate 11,472 of NZ_CEYOSI010000010.1, read as the reverse complement.
GACTACGTTAAATTCACGCTTACAAGCTTTTGGGCTGGCAACCCCGCCTACTGCAATGTTTTTCTTCCTATACAGCCTTTTGGTTTTTCCGTTGAAGTCTGATGAAACAGAAGAAAATTAACCTGATCAAATGATCCTTAAAGAAAAATAAACCAAATGATGAAATCCTCTTTGCTCTTTATTCTCACAATTTTGGTACTCATTCTGGCGGCTTGTGGAGCTTCTGCAGGAAATGACTCGTTAGAGATCAGTGATGTTTGGGCACGCCCTGGCCTTGCAGATGGCAATGGTGCTGTTTATTTTCTGATCGATAATTCGACCGGCGAAGAAGATACTTTAATCTCTGCCTCCAGTGATATTGCACAGGCTGTTGAAATTCACATCTCCATGATGGATGGTGAGGTTATGCAGATGAAGCCACAGCACGAGGTATCCATTCCTGTTGGTAAGACTGAATTCAAACCTGGTGGATTGCATGTGATGCTAATTGGATTGCATGATGATCTCAATACTGGAGATAATTTCCAGATCACCTTGAAATTTCAAACGGCTGGCGAAGAAATTCTCGAAGTGACAGTCAAGAAACCATAAACTATTTCTTTGAAAAAACCAGGAAAAGACGCATGAAATTATTCCGCGCTATGATCTCAAAACAATGGTTGCTGGCCACCTTGCTAGTATTGGCTGGCGGTGCGCTTTGCATCCGCCTTGGCATTTGGCAGTTGGATCGTCTCGAGCAACGCCGAGCTTTTAATGCGCATATTGAAAGTGTCTGGATGATGGAACCTTTGAACCTGAACAGTCAAATAACAGAAGATCTGGCCATCATGGAATACCGGACAGTATCCATCAGCGGGAAATATGATTTTGAAAAGCAAGTTGTTCTTCGAAATCGCTATTTCCAGAATGAATATGGCTTCCATCTTCTCACCCCCCTCCTACTGGAGGATGGGACTGCTGCCTTGGTGGACCGGGGCTGGATTCCAGCCGAGGGAAATGACTCGCCTGTTGATTGGCGGAAATATGATCAGCCCGGACAGATCAGCATCCAGGGGCAGATTCGACTTGGGCAGACCAAACCAGATATGGGGGGAGTCCCCGATCCGGCGCTTGCTCCGGGGCAGGAAAAACTCGAATTCTGGAATCTTGTCAATCTTGAGCGTATCCGTCAACAGATGCCATATCCACTATTGGCTGTTTATATCCAACCCGATCCTGATCCGCAGGATATTGAACCCCCAATCCCCTACCAGCCAGAAATTGAACTCAACGAGGGGTCTCATCAGGGATATGCCGTGCAATGGTTCACCTATGCAAGCATACTTATGCTGGGATACCCCTTCTATGTGCGCCAACAGATAAAGGAAAAATTATGAAATTTTCACTTTCATCCTCATTTACTCGCCTGACACTTTTTGTCTTGCTTGCCGTTTTACTGGTCTCATTCGGTGGAAGGCTGGTGACCATGGCCGACGCAACCGATGCCTGCACAGGTTGGCCCCTTTGCGAGCCTCAGGGAGTGCTGGGATGGATGCAATTGCTGCACCGCGCTTCAGTAGGTTTTGCCAGTGCCTTGATGATCTACCTGCTTCATCGGGCATGGCGAGATATGCGCGACCACCGTATATTGCTGCCACTCTCGACACTGACCGTGATCTTATTCTTCGCCCAGGCATTTGTAGGTGCGATGGAAGTAACACGCGGTTTCCCTCACTATTTGGCAGTAATGCATACGTTGACAGGGATTCTATCGTGGGGAAGCCTGCTTGGACTTGTGCTTGCTTCTGCTTTCCTGGCGCGTGAGACTGTGGCCTTCCCTCCGCTTGATCTCCGACAACGATCACGTGATTTTCTGACACTGACCAAACCCATCGTTGTTTTGCTTTTGCTGGTGACAACTTATGCTGGCATGGTGGTGGGCGGCAAAGCCTGGCCCTCCTTATCCCTGACCTTCTGGACAATGCTGGGCGGCTATCTGGCTGCGGGTGGCTCATCTGCCCTAAATCAATATATTGATCGCGATCTGGACAAGAATATGCAGCGCACCGCTCAACGCCCACTGGCGGCAGAGCGTATGACTCCCGCTGAAGGCTTTGCCTTTGGACTGGCCCTATCGGTGATCAGTTTTTATATTTTCGCAGGTTTCGTCAATTTGCTGGCGGCATTTTTGTCGCTGACTGGAATAATTTATTACGTGGTGCTATATAGCATCCTCTTGAAGAAAGCGACTGTCCAGAATATCGTCATTGGTGGGGGGGCAGGCGCAATTCCACCCCTGGTGGGTTGGGCAGCGGTTACGGGTAGTTTGAATATTCCCGCCTTATTCCTGTTTGCGATTGTATTTATGTGGACTCCGCCCCATTTCTGGGCGCTGGCAATAGTCCGCAAAAAAGATTATGCGCGTGCGGGTGTCCCAATGATGCCAGTCGTGCGTGGTGAGAGAGAAACACGCAGGCAAATTTTGATCTATACGCTGGAGCTGGTCGCGTTGACCTTATTGATGTCGGTCTTTAAATTTGCCGGTACGATCTATCTTATCTCGGCAGTGACGCTGGGGATCTGGTTAATCTACACTGCATGGCAAGTCTGGAAGATAGAAGGCAACCAAATTGCATGGAAAATGTACCGCTACTCTAGCATGTATCTGGCCTTTATTTTCCTGGCTCTGATGATAGACGCGGTTGTCTAAACAAAAAAGTCTCGCTGGTTGAAAAAACCAGCGAGACTTTTTTTATAAGGCGTACCGGTTTTTACAGTCCTTATCCCAATGCTCTCCGTTGGGAACCTGTAGACATTCCGCAACGCAGAGCGTTGTTGCTAGAAAGAAATGCAATCTTATTTGAAGGTTCTCAAATAAGAAATCACCTGCCATATTTGATCTTCGCTAAAGCTGGTCTTCCAACTGACCATGGCGGTTCCCTCTTTTCCATCAGAGATTCGCCAGAGGAGGTAATCGTCGGCGGCTGTTTTATTGACTTCTACCAGGCTGGCAGGCTGAGGTGTTAAGGCGGCGGCAGCAGGCCCATCTCCCAATCCGGTATCTCCATGACATGCTGCACAGGTACTTTCAAAGACCTGCTTTCCCTCGGCAATTGCCTCGGAAGACCCAGCAAATGAGTTGGTTTTTCCGGCATATTCAGCAGGAACAACAGGACCTTCTGGAACAGCTGGAGCAGCTGTCTCTCCGCCACCACAAGCTGCAATCAATGTTGCCATTATAGCAAGCATGATAAAACTATAAACAAAACTCTTTTTCATTTCAAAACTCCTTAGAACATAATAGTTTTTTAGTTCACAATTATAAACGATTGGCAAATTTTAATACATCAATAACGGTTATTTTTACAAAAAATATCAGGTTTCATAAATAACTCTTACACATTCAATATACGTAAACGATACAGTAAAATTAATGACCACCCAAACAATAAAACGGCGGTTAATTGATGCAGTAGCGCAAGTGATATCTGGACATTTAAAAGTACTACCAACACACCCAAAACGATTTGCAAGCTCCCTAAGCCCAAAATCCACAACAATCCCCTGGTAATTTCAGGGTGGTAATTTTGTTTTCGGGCAAGAAAGTATAAAGCTATCCCAAAAATCAATGCCACAAAGGCGAACCAACGATGCACGAATACGATAGTTTGTGGTGACTTTAATAAATTAATTCCATTACTAAACAGACCTGCTGGAAGCCATTTTCCAAACATCAAGGGCCAGGTATTGGATACGTGGCCAGCTTTCAGCCCAGCCGTAAATCCACCGTAGGAAATCTGAACAAGCAAGACGATCATCCCAGTGATGGCCAGCTTTAAAAATCCAGACCGCTTGATGCTAATTTTAAAATCAGGAAAACCATTACGATGCCCCAAAGCTACCCAAAGACTTAAGGCAAACAGACTAAGCGCCAATAACAAATGGAGTGTAAGCCGAAAATGGCTCACAGAAGGACGATCAATAAGACCGCTGGCCACCATAAACCATCCCATAAATGCCTGACCGATAAAAAGCAAACCCATTAAAACATAAATGCCAAACTCTTTTAGAGGAATTGCCCCTTTGATTAAAAAATAGAAAACCGGGATGGCGTAGAATAAGCCAGCCAGGCGAGCGATCAGCCTGTGAAGCCACTCTATATAAAAAATTCGCTGGTATTGCTCCAAGGTTATATTATGATTAACTTTTAGAAATTCTGGCGTAAGTTGATATTTGGCAAACTCATTTTGCCAGGCTTGCTCACCGATGGGAGGGAATATCCCACTGACTGGATTCCACTCAACTACAGACAATCCTGATCGAGTTAACCGTACAAAACCGCCAAAAACAACCAGAAAGGCGACAACAAAGGCAAAGGCAAATAACCAGATCATTACAGCACGATTTTTAGATTTTGGCATTGATGCTCCGTATTTTGGGGAATTAATTTCAGGGATTTAATATACAGGTAGATTACTTTTTCAGAATCTGATCTCAAGATAGATCCATTTTTTCTAGGCCTTCTCTGAAATCATCTTAAAAAAAGCCTCGACTACTTCTGGATCAAAATGTTTGCCAGATTGCTCACGAATATGAGCCAAGATCTTCTTTTCTGGCCAGGCTTTCCGATAGGGTCTATCCGCTTTTAATGCGTCGTATACATCAATGATGGCAAAGATGCGTGCCGATAAAGGAATCGCATTTCCGCTCAATTGTAATGGGTAGCCGCTGCCATCCCATTTTTCGTGGTGGCTGTAGGGAATATCAAGCGCGGGTTTCAAATATATGATTTCCTTTAGCATCTCATAAGCATAAACCGGATGTTTTTTCATCTCGACCCATTCTTCGTCTGTCAACGGGCCTTCTTTTTTGAGAATGTCATCTGGAATACCCATTTTGCCAATATCGTGCAATAATGCACCCCGGCGAACATGATCCATCAGACGACCATCCATTCCCATAGCGATAGCAAGGTCCGTTGTAAATTTGGTCACGCGGCGGCTATGGTCCTCTGTCTCCATATCACGTAATTCCAAGGCATGTGCCCAGCCTTCCAAAGTTGCTTCATAGGCTAAACGCAATTCGACGTTTCTTTTATCCAGATTCTCGTATAGTGAAATACTATCAACTGCAATAGCCGCCTGCCTGGCTAAAGTATCCAAAAAACTGAGCCACTCAACATCAGGTTCCAGAATAGAGCGATGATAAACCTCTAATACCCCTTTCAGCTTTCCCTTGGCCAACAAAGGCACACCTACATAAGATACGAATCCTTCACGAACCAATTCAGGGGAATTTGCTAACAGATCGCTTTCTTCTCGTAAATCATGCACCTGAATCGTCTCTCGTTGCAAGGCAACTTTTCCTGCCAATCCTTTCCCCAGGCGTAATTGTGGTTGGGTTAATGATTCTACGTTGAAACCCACTCGCGCGGCGCTATGCAACGATTGCAACGAAGGTCTGAAGAGCAGCAAATTAGCCGAATCTACTGCTAATTCTTTTTGCGCCTCCTCCAAAATAACATCAAGGATGATGTTTACATCTGTGCTCCCCGAGATCGCTGTGTCGATTTTATGCAGGGAATCAAGACGAGAAAGTTGCAAGCGGATCTGTTCCTCAGCCCGCTTACGCTCGGTAATATCCTGTTTCACTGCTGCGAAATTAATTATTTTCCCATCTTTTGTTTTTATAGGAAAAATACTGGCATCCTCATGATAGAAACTGCCATCTTTATGCTTATTGATAATAGTGCCCTGCCAGGTCTCTCCAGAGGTTATCGTATCCCACAATTTTTTATAAAATGCGTCATCTTGAAAGCCACTTTTGAGGATACTCAATTTTTCACCCAAGGCCTCTTTTGCACTAAAGCCACTCGCATCTTCAAAATATGGATTGATGTAAACCAGATCACCCTCCAGATCCGTAATTGCCACCGTTATCGAGGCCTGCTTTACCACCTCTGCCAGACGAGCGATTTCACGCGTGGCTTCAACCTGCTCGTTGATATCCTGAAAAGTGACCACAGCCCCAAGCAGGACTCCCTCCTTTTTTATTGCCGTACTGGAAAAAAGTCCTGGAAAACTACTCCCGTCATTACGCCAAAAATCTATACGTCCCCGATAAATATTTTCTCCATCCCCATAGGTTTTACGAACTGGACATTCTCCGTTAGCACAAGATTTGTCTCCGAGGTTTCCCTGATAAAAACAGATACAGCAATGTTTCCCCAACATTTCCTTCACTGAATAACCCAACATTTCTGCTGCAGCCGGATTAATAAAGGTAAATTGCCCTCCTGTATTTAATCCGAAAATGCCTTCGCCTGCAGAATCGAGAATTAATTTTTGCTGACGATGCAATTCTTCAATCTCCTCATCGGCCAGTTTGCGGGCAATAATTTCGATCACCTGTGATGCAATCGATTCCATCCTTTGAATACTTTGTGCAGATAAGTGCTCTTTATGAGAGAATGCTAAAATACCAATTTTTCGATTTTCGATGATCAAGGGCAAGAAGGCAACTGCTTTAAGGGTGAGCAATTTCTTGACCTTCAAAGCAAGCTTCTTCAATGAAGCTTCATCCTGTTTTGAGGCGAGTGCTGCAACCAACCCCAAAACAACCTGGCCTATATCTTCATCAACATCAAGGATTTGCTTTTCCCTCTTTTCCAGTGCCTGCTGCATCCTCTTTTGCTCGTCCACTTTCAGTCGCATAGAAAGAAGATTAGTCCCGATCAGTTTCTGTAGTTTTTCACCCACCTTTGCCGGTAGATCAAAATGCTGCATTTCCAAATATTTTTGATCTTGGCTCAGTAAGAAAATATTTAAACCAACTGCTCTGGAATAGATATTCATATCAACCATAAGAATATCTATCAATTCAGAAATGCTGGAACCATTAATTGTCGCTTGATTGAGTTTACTGAAAAGAGCAAGATCCTCAGCCTGCTCTCTTTCTCTGACACGCAATTTGTTCTCTTCCAGGGCTCGCTTAACTGATCGCACCAATCTTCCAAGGCGGTCTTTATGGACATAATCCACTGCCCCTGCCTTAATGCTATCAATTGCCAATTCTTCTCCCAAGTTTCCAGAAACAAGAATGGCGGGGATATTCAGTTGACTTTTACGGAGGATATTGAGAGCGGTCAACCCATCGAAACCAGGCAGGTTGTAATCAATCAGAATCAAATCATAATCAGGGTTGTCTAATGCAGCAATAAATTCATTTTTCGATTGGACGCACTCCCATTTGCACTGATATCCTTCTGCTTCCAGCGCTGTGATATTCAGTTCTGCGTCGAGGGGGTCGTCTTCAAGGAGAAGGATCTTAATTGTTTTTGACATAAGAAATCCAAATATATATGGTTAAAGATGTTGGCGCTCCCATTCTGGAGCTATGGGTATTATCCCGGAAATTGCAATTAGTCATTTTATTTGATCTAGTAAATCGGTTCCTGAGGTAAGCTGAAATAAAAAATTGCTCCTTTATCTGGCTCACCATCTGCCCAAATCTGACCTCCATGACGTTCGATAATGCGCTTGGCAGTTGCCAGACCAACGCCAGAGCCTTCAAATTCATCATTTTTCTGAAGACGCTGAAAAACGCCAAAAAGTTGTTCGTGATATTCTGGGTTAAATCCAATGCCGTTATCCTTGATAAAGAAAGTGATTTGCCCTTCAGAGGGTGTAGTGCCAATTTCAATAATTGCGTTTTCGCGAGGCCTTGTATATTTTACCGCGTTCCCGATCAGGTTTTCCCAAAAAACTTTCATTAGGCCTATATCTGCCTGGGCCGGGGGGAGGGTAGCAATCTTCCATGTAATCTGACGTCCTTCTACCTCATCAAATAATTGAGCGCGGATGCTTTCGATGACGGCATTGAAATCAAGAGGCTTAATATTCAAATCCGCTCTGCCAGCGCTTGAAAGAGTTAGCAGGTCTTCAATCAGGTTTCTCATTCTTTCGGTTGAAATAACGATATTGTTGAGATAGCGGAGAGATGTCGGATCAAGCGTCTCGCCAAGCTGGTCGCTTAAAAGGCGGCTGAAACTTTCAATATGTCGCAGAGGTGCACGCAGGTCATGAGAAACAGAATAAGTGAATGATTCAAGTTCGACGTTGGAATCCAAGAGTTCACGTGTTTTTTTTCTGGCGATCTTAGAAGCGATGTTGAGATCATCCATCATATTTGCCATACCTGCGTTAAGATTTTCGACAGTTGCTATGCGTTGATCAAGTTCTACAGTACGAAGCTTGACTCGTTCTTCAAGTTCGATGTTGAGCTTTTGGAGTTCTTCCTTTGCCAATTGTCGCGCAATTATAGCTGCAACAGAGGCTGAAACCGTTTCGAGGAAATCCTTATCCTGCGTGCTGAAAGCTTGTGGATTATGGTAATCCTGAACAGCCAGCACACCCAGAGTGCGTCCTTCTGCAATAAGAGGAACCCCAAGCCATATTTTTGGTGCTGAGCCAACCTTTTCAATTTCCCCACGTGCCACAAGATCTGTAAACTTCTGAGCGGTACAAAGCAAGGGTTGACCTATTCTGAGCAGGTATGCCGTCAGGCCCTGACCAATATGCTTTGTGGTGGGTGGATCATCCTTTTCATCAACAAAGTAAACAGGATAAGCAAGGTCTTCGTCTTTATCGTAAAGTGCAATAAAGAAATTTTTGGCAACCATCATCTCTGCAATAATTGCATGGATCGCAGGATATAGCTCATCAAGGCTTAACGCTCGGTTTGCCTCCTGCGCAATCTGATAAAGAGCACTTTTCAATTGTTGGGTTCTGTATTCTTCTTCAATATCTTCCCCAAAAGATTGGTAACCGATAATCTCTTGATTTTCATTAAAGAAGGCGCGATTTACCCAACGTTGATGTCTTATTTTCCCATTGGAATCGACCACCCTGTGTGTGAGAACGCCAAAAGGATTCTTTTTCGAGAGGGAGGAGATTTGTGCCATCACATCGGCGCGGTCTTCTTCGAGAAGTAGGTCAAGGAAGTTTGTCCCTATTAAGGCTTCAGGAGTACTCTGGTAGTATTCAGCATAGCTTTTGTTTACAAAGTCGATTTCTCCGCCAGGTAAAAAACTGCCAACAAGCCCAGGTGAATCTTCAACTACAGAACGATACCGCGCCTCGCTCTCTCGCAGGGCTTCATCTGTCTGTTTACGTTCCAGGATCTCATGCTGCGCAGTCTCGTACAATTGAGCCCTTTCCAGGGCCAAAGCAGCCTGGTTCGCGATGGCCATCGCCAGATTTATATCCCGCGGAGTATAGCAGTATTCTTCAAGCCAGGTTTCCAATTCTATTACCCCGATGAAACGGCTTTTTACAACCAGAGGTAAAATTGCCACAGTTTTTACCTGGGTTTCTTTCAGATAAGCCAACATTCTCGAATTGATATTTGAACCGCTGGCTTGCACTATCTGGGGTTCCAGGGTTTCCATCGCACGAACTAAAACAAGATTATTTGGCATGGATGCCACTTTTCCCCTCCAACCCACAGAGTCTGACGGCGCAATTTCTGGATCGAAATAGTCCACAAGGTATTGGAAAACATTAGTCTGCTGATCATACAGAGCAATGGAGACTTCGGATAAGCTAAATATATTTTCAAATTGACGAGCTATAATTAAGGCGATTTCAGTTGATTCGGGTGGAGCCTGGGCAAGCAGCTGGCTAACAGAAAATAATGTGACTGAATCCCGAGCCTGTTGATGTGCAATCTGGTCAGCCTGCACCCGATCAGTGATGTCTAACTCTGTCCCGAATGATTTGAGGAGCCTGCCTTGATCATCCAATACAACGTCGCTGCGTAGGTTAAGATGACGGACTGCACCTGAGGGGGTGATGATCCTGTATTCAATATTCATCCCTTTCAGTTGTTCCTCAGACTCAAAAAAATGTTTTTTGTAGCGAGCGCGATCATCCGGATGAATTACATTGAATTCAGTTTCCAGATCTGAGAAGTGTACCAGTGCTTCGTCTGCGGTCATCTCGTATGTCCGCGCAAACTGATCTGAGCATGAAAGCATCTTGTGGTTGATGTGATCCCACTCCCAATGCCCTAATTTACCCAGAGATTCTGCCTGGTGATAGAGCGCCTGACTTTTACGCAAACCTTCATCTGCTTTCTTTTGTTCAGTAATGTCACGGCCAACAGATTGATATTCTATAATGTCTCCATCAGCGTTAAAAATAGCCTGATTACTCCAAGAGAACCAATGTACTTTACCTTGAAAATCTATATTTTCATTTTCGTTTCGAATGATTGGCATTTCCTGGCTCAAATTAGTAATTTTCTCATGGAGAACCTGACGGATTTTGTTGGGAGCATTCTCCAGATAATCCTTACCATAGAAATCGTCGGGCTTCTTACCAAAGAATTGACAATAGGCTTCATTTACAAATGTGATAATGCCTTCAGGTGAAAAGCGAAGAATCAAATCTGTTTGTGAATGAAGTATGGTCTGGTAACGATCTTCAGTAGCTTGCAAATCCTGAAGGATATTACGAAGGTTTTCTGTCTTTTCTTTTACATTCTGCTCCAGGCGTGCTTGTCTATTAATACCCAGGTAGAAAGTCCATGTCCAAAACACGGTGATAATTCCTGCCAAAACTCGAGATAACCTCAGCTTTTTTTCATAAGTAGAGCGCCAACCATCCTTTGGCACTCCGACCAACTCCCAACTTCTTTCAGGCAATAAAATGCTTGTGCTGACCGGATTTTCATCAAAAACACTTTCCGAGCCATAAAACACCTGTCCTTCTTGATCTTTGATAGCGACCATTAAATCATTCCCCTCAGGGGAAAAACCTGCTTCACTAAGTAATGGGGGAACATCAATAACAATATTGGCTAACCCCCAATAATCTTCATCAACAAAAATGGCCTGCCTGGCGATTATGCCTAATCCTCCCTGAACAAGCTCAATCGGCAAACTCATCACAACCCCCTTTGTTGTGATCGCTCGCTTTACATCTTCCCGAACATTAAGGCGCTCATCTACAGCCGGTTCATATCCAAGTGAGGCTTTATTCTCTTCAAAGGGATAGACATAAGCTATCACCCCATGAGGTGCAAGAGCAATATTTCGAAGACCATCTGTACTCATATAAAGGCTTTCAGCAAAGGCTTCAAAATCTTCGTGGGGAATAGTGCCGTCCGCGGCTTTGATTGACGCAAAGGCACTCAATCCATTGACCAAATTCAATCTCCGGGTAAGAGTCTGCGTCAGGCTTATGCCATAAGATGTGACCTCTTTTGAAACCTGAGCTTGAGCCTCAGCACGCAACCTTTCCTCTATCCATTGATCAGCCAGCTTCCAAACCAGAAGCATAATTACCATTGACATCGCAGCATAAATCAGGGCCACACGACGAGGTTTGGCAAAAAAGCGTGAGAGGTAATTCCGCGAGAAAAAATGTTTTATCATCTTTACTGTCCATTCGCTGAAAATATTTTGACATTTCTCAATTATCGGCTAGGCGA
>NZ_CEYOSI010000009.1:0-33723 GCF_982879505.1 Candidatus Desulfolinea nitratireducens | reverse complement strand
TCTTTTTCCATGTAAAATACCCATACAAAGGAGGATCAAAATATGAGCAATAATTCGTCCAATGGCCCGCAAGGGCTCCTCGGAAGCATGGCCTTTGGTGGGATATTCTTTCTGGTGGGCAGCTTGGTTGTTCTCGTCGCTGCCGATATTATCCATGCAGATCCAAGCTCCATCCACGCTCCGCGCTGGGTTTTGGCGGCTGTAGGCGGCGTGTTTATGATCGCAGGTATTATGGCAGCTCTCCAGGGCGGTTTCGGCCTTGAGGGCATGCAAACCAGGCTTTATCTTTGGCTCCAGTTTCTTTTTGGGATGACGTTAATGGTGCTCTTCTCCTCCGTTTTTCTGTGGGTGGGTTTTGGCCCTGGTGAGCGTGAATTCACCTCCAGTACGACAATTGGCCCGATCACCACCAGTGGCTCGGGTAACGTGAGCATGGGGCGGATCATGTTTGGCGGCGGCGGTCTATTGATGGCCTTTTTCACGATTGCTATGGCCGTCTCACAATTAAAGGCCATATTCAAAAAATAGATATGGGAATGCTGAACGAAAATAACTCATGGCTGATCAAGAGAAAATCATAATTCGTCCACTTCGAAAAGAGGATACAGATATGTGGCTGCAGATGCGTCTCTCATTGTGGCCGGATCATTCTGAAACCAGGATGCGCGCTGAGATGGACGCGTGGCTCTCTGAATCGTCAAACGCGACCTTTGTTGCTGAAGATACCAGGAATATTCTTTATGGCTTTATAGAGGTTGGTCAGCGCAACTATGCCGAGGGATGCAAGAGCAGTCCGGTTGGCTATATCGAAGGCTGGTATGTGGATAAACGTATCCGTGGGCAGGGTGTGGGGAAAATGCTCGTGATGGCCGCAGAAGACTGGGTACGGGAGCAGGGTTGGGCTGAGATCGCATCCGATACCTGGCTGGATAACGAGACCAGCATCCAGGCGCATCTCGCGCTGGGGTATAGAGAAACAGTGCGGCTAGTTCATTTTTCCAAAAAGCTTTCTTAATCAAGCTATAATGGGCGGAGAATTCAGGAGAAAAAGATGCTCATCATTATCAGTGATCTTCATTTGGGTGACGGCACATGCGGGAAATCAATTTCATCCGATGCCTTTAATGTTTTTGAAGAAAGGCTTGACAAAATGGCGATGCGAGCCTCGTGGCGGGAGGATGGCGTCTATCGCCCCATTGAGCAGATCCATATTTTGCTGCTTGGCGATATTCTCGATCCGCTTCACTCCACCCTTTGGCTGGACACTGAAGTTGATACGCCTGAATACACCCGCCCCTGGACTGATCGAAATAAGCCCGCTTATGCAGAAAAACTAAAAGAAATTACGCGAGCGATCCTGAAAGAAAATGCGAAGTCCGTAAAAGTTTTGCGTCAACTGGATGTAATCATTCCCCAGGCTCTTCAAAGGCAACGCGGCTGGGAGGAAAGCATAGATTGGGTCTCCGTTGATGTTCACTTGCATTATATGATCGGAAACCATGATTGGTATTATGGCATTCCCGGCACGGCCTTTGACGAGATACGGGCTGAGGTCGTGGACGCGTTGAGTTTATCTCAGAATTCTTCCCCCTTCCCTTTTCGTCTTGAAGATGATCCTGATCTGGCGGAAAAACTGGCGGAGTATAAAGTCTATGCCCGGCATGGAGATTGCTACGATAGCTTTAATTATGATGCTGAGGAAGGAAGGATCAACTCGGCATTGGGAGATGTTTTCACCGTTGAAATGCTGAACCGTTTTCCCCTCGAGGTTGAGAAACACCTCGATGATATTCCACCCGAGATGATCGAGAATTTGAGGGAACTGAGCCGAGTGCGCCCGGCCTTGGCCACCGGACTTTGGGTGAGCAGCCAGGTCAGGCATAACCATTTACCGGATCGTATGCAAAAGGCGATCAAGGATCTGTGGGAGCAACTGGGTGATGAGTTCCTTCGGCTGAAAGTAGTCCGCGATGCCGACAGGAAATTCAAATTTGATACGGTAGATAAACTCCAGATCGCCCTACAAATTTCCAAACGAACCCCATTTTAAAACGCTGAACGATTGGGCCTTATGGATTCAGGAAGAAATCTGGGGAGGCAAGATTTCTTATGCAAAGAAGGCCCTCGAAGAACCGGCGTTTCTTGATAAGAGGGTTAACTATATTGTCTATGGGCATACGCATTATCACGAGATAGTTCCTTTGGATACAGAAGAAAAACGCACTGTAGATGACGATCAGATCTACTTCAACTCCGGGACCTGGCATACCTATTTCGATCTGGCGATCCATAAACCGCATGAACAAAAGTTTGTTCCTTATCAGATCACCAGCTATCTGGCCTTTTATAAGGATGACCAACGCAGGGGGCACCGTTTTGAAACCTTGTCTGGGACGTTTTCATAACGCGGTCAGGGCTTTAAGCGATAAGACAGCGTCTTTTGTCCATAAAAAATCTTTTGCAAAATAAAAGTTCCTCCCCCGTGAGCGGGGGAGGAACTTGTGTAAGATCAGTAATAAAAACTCTCGAAGTACTGAAAACTTCGGAAGTTTTGCTTTTCTCAACCTCGGCATTCATCGCATGGGCATAAGGCCCGCAAAAAATGCCAGTTATAGATGCCATAATCGTGCCCATCCTCCCAGAGGATGGAAATGCCGTAGGAACCGGTCGCAACGACATCCTTCAGTTGGGTTTCTTTTGTATCTGTGATCGGGGTGTCGAATAGTTCAGGTTCAGGCTCTTTGCCCATATTATCGTGCCCGCCACGGCATTCTGCGCAGGGGCAGGCTGCACGCAGCAAGGAGAAAGAGTAAACACTGGTATGACCATCATCCCAGTTTAGGGTGAGTTCTTTTTTCTTTCGGCTTGCATCAATTGCAGTTGGTTTTGGGGTCATATTTTTCCTTTATTGTATGGGCGAGTCTGAGACACGCCCCTCTAATTTACGGCGAAGGAATGGATTCCAAAAACGCCGAAGCTGCCCAGCCAGATCGGGTATTATCATAGGGGGCAACCAGAGACCACCAGGTATAGCCATCCACTTCCTGGGGTCCGTCAACGATCTGGAAAACTTCTGAGTCGAAACCGAGAAAGAGCGGCTCTCCGTTAAGCCCGGGATCTTTTCGCAGGCGGAGGCCTTCGCCATCGGTGCCGCTGATCTGGACATAGCCGTGTAATGCGATCACACCGGGGAGCGGGGTGGCTGTTCCCAAAGCGGGATCATGTGTGGACGTCGCAACGATGCGGGGCGTTGACGTGGGGCCGGGGATCACTGTCAGATCGGCAAGCTGCAAACCCTCTCCCACTGCCGGGGTCGCCGCAAAGCCAAATCCGATCAGAAGACTGACGAATAAGAGGGCGGCGGCAATTCCCAGCGCGCCCAATACAACCCAGCGATTGATCAAATTTAATTTCATCAGAGGTAACCTTTTACAGGCTCTTGTGAAAGCGCATCCAGAGAATTAGGGGGCATCAATACCCTTAATGAGCGTGTTTGGACGCTGATCTCGGCAACTTTGGTATCAAAGCGAGGCTCGCCATCCGTTTGCACGGCGAAAGCCGTATCGGCTTCGATGCGCAATTTTTTAAAGGAAATCCGACGCGTGGTGGCGGAATTAATGTGCTTCCCACTCCACATCTCGAAAACAGGACGCAGGGCATCTCCCAGGTTTTTTCCTGAAAAAAGCCACAGATCAAATAGCCCGTCATCAAGCATCGCGTCAGGTGAAAGATTGGTCAACCCGCCCATATAATGACGGATATTGTTGATCACGGCGAGAACATAATTTCCTTCGATCTTCTCGTCATCTGCCCAGAAACGCAGAGAAATACCGCGCCAATGAGTGGCAGTCAGGATGATGGAGGCAGCATATTCGGGCACTGTGAAGAATTTTTCAAAACGCAGGCGCGGCTCAATTTTTTGGACGGTGATCGCATCCAGCCCGAGGCCTGCCCACATTAAAAAGGGCTGTTGGTTGCAGATCCCCACATCTACCGCGTAAATGGGGGCGTCTGCGAGAAGGGTGGCATTTTCTTCAAGGGCATTGCGTGCAATCCACGAGAAGGGTTGCATCCCTAACTCTTTGCCCCAGACATTTGCGGTGCCTGCAGGAAGGATGCCCAAGGCAGTTTTTGAGCCGAGTAATCCGCTGGCAACTTGCCCAATGGTGCCATCCCCACCTACAGCGAAAACAGCGTGGATGCCCCTCGCTGCGGCATCTGCTGCTAATTCAGTGGCATGTTCCCCTGAGCGCGTTTCGACGGAATCGACCGCCCACCCTGCGGCACGCAAGGCACGCTCAGCAGAGGGGATTGCTGGTGCTACGGGAAATAGTCCCGACGTAGGATTATATAAAATCTGGGCTGAACGCATGGATGGATTATAAAGCAGATTTTAGCTGTCAGATTATGGTGTTGGGGTTTGAGTGGGGCTGGGCGTCTTCGTTGGTGTTGGTCCTGTTGTACTGGTTGGGGTCGGGGTATATAGTGCCTTGAGATGTTCGCGTGCTTCTGAGCGCATCAGGCTGGCTTCAGCACTGAAAGGAAGATCAAGAATGGCTTCCCAGTCTTTGAGGGCGGCAGGAATATCATCTCGTCCTTCATGGCAAATTGCACGCCAATAGTGAATGGATACTTCTTCGAACTCGTTCTCCGCCAAGGGGCGGGAGCGTTCCACCTGAATAAAGCAATCGCCGTAATGTTCTTCGAGGATATGCGCCTGCGCCAGGGAAATGCTGGCTTCAAAGGAATCGGGTAAGGCAATGCGTGCCTCATTGAGATCATAAACCGCATTTTTTCCATCTTTGAGGGCAAGATAAGTCAGGCCTCGATAGAGGCGGGCTTTGCCATAAAACCGACTTATTTTTAGGGCATTGTCGAGGGTTTCAATAGCCAAATCGTAATCGCCTGCCGAATAATATGCCCCGCCGAGGATGGTGAGCGCTTTGACATCCTCCTCTTCGTAGAGCACATAGATTTCCAGAATTTCTGCGGCTTTGGCAAGTTGATCGTTTGCTTCATAAAGTTGCCCAAGCAGGAGGAAAGCCTCCAGTCGGGTGCGGTCGAGTTCGAGGGCTGTTTCTGCTGCTTCAATAGCATCTTCAAATTCTTCCTGTGCTAAATAAACCCTGGCAAGATGGTGATAAACAATTGGCGAATTTGGGGCAAGCTGCCGTGCTTCTTCGAGATCTTCGTGGGCTTTTTCATAATCTTTTTTCTCTAACCAATAATCTGCTCTCTCCCAATATGCTTCGGCAAAGAAGGGGTCTTTTGCGATTGCATCGTCAAGGATCGGGCGGATATTTGCGTTCCCATTGATATAGCGAAGCACACGGGCTTTCCCGACATAGCCGGGACCAAAATCTGGATCGATATCGATGGCTTTCTGATAAGCGTTGAAGGCTTTGGCATTATTGCCCATAAAGCGATAGGCCTCACCGATATAGTATTGCGGGTCTGCTTTATAGGGTTCGAGTTCCGCAACTTCTTCCAGCGCAGAGATCATTGCCTCCCAATCTTCATCCCTATAGGCAGCATCGACTGCGTGACCATAATCACTTGCCTCAGGCGCGCGCGGTGTATCAACATAAAGTGGTGTCGGCGTATAGGTCGCATCCAGTAAAGCCCACAGGGGTGTTGGCCCAATGAAGGCGGGGGTGTTTTTTGGTTTGGCGTTTAAGGCTGTAGGCGTGGGGGTGTAGGTTGGGGAGGGACCTGGTGTAATTGTATTGGGGCGGGCGGCGGGTTTACGTTGTGTAAGACCAAAGATGGCAAGCCCAATAATGCCGACGACGACGACCAGAACGCCCGCTAAACGAACAAATGGATTTCTGACGAATCCTTTGAATCCCTTTGTTTTTTTCTCTTCCTCTTCCCGGGAAAGTTCCTCCTCCCACAGGCGGGGGCGATTGAGGGGAAAAGGCTCTATGCTCTCATCCGGGGGCATTGCACCGAGCAAAACCAGTCCGCGTTTGGCGGCTGCATTTTCCGGGTCGGAGCGCAGAGCGGTTTGCAGGGCGAAGAGGCGTTCTTTTTTTGTCTCGACTGCCGCGCTCATCCAGACCCAATAAGTGGCGTTATGCTGATCTGCCTTGAGCAGGCGCGTGAGTAAATCCTTCGCCAGCTTTTTATTTCCCCGGCGAATTGCATCAATTGCCTCATGGAGCATGGTGTCTTCAGCCATGGACTGAGTTTAGCACAGGGTCATGGAAGGGGCAAGATAGTCTATGGTCTGATGGGGGATTTCAGTTTTAGGGCAGCCTATGCATGGTTTTGAAAAATGCGATGCCCCTTATCAGGATGCTTGATTTACATGATCACAATCAAATCTAAACAACTTCTGAACAACTTTTTTCTATACTGTGGTCATTCACGAGATATGAAGTCTGAAATCTAAAGTCTAAAGTCTAAAGTCTAAAGTCTAAAGTCTGGAGTCTCCCATGTCCACAGGAACAACCATTCTCTCCCCAAAAACCTCCCGCCGCAATAAATTGCTGATTGCGATCGCACTGACCCTCATCATTTCGTTGGGTGCATTTTTGCGTCTCTATGAGTTAGGCGCATATAGCATTGGCAATACCTATTATGCCGCGACGGTCAAGTCGATGCTCTCCTCCTGGTCAAATTTCTTTTTCGGCGCCTTTGAACCGGGCGGTTCCGTCACTGTTGATAAACCTCCGCTGGGATTTTGGGTGCAGTCTTTTTCGGCGGCTTTGCTTGGCCTGAACGGTTTCTCCCTTGCCCTCCCCAACGCTTTGGCTGGAATCGGTTCAATTGGTCTCGTCTATTATCTTGTCAAAGAGCAAGTCAACACCGCGGCAGGTCTCGTCGCTGCACT
The DNA here is from genome assembly GCF_982879505.1 of Candidatus Desulfolinea nitratireducens. Classification (NCBI taxonomy): domain Bacteria; kingdom Bacillati; phylum Chloroflexota; class Anaerolineae; order Anaerolineales; genus Candidatus Desulfolinea; species Candidatus Desulfolinea nitratireducens. The sequence continues at coordinate 26,888 of NZ_CEYOSI010000009.1, read as the reverse complement.
CACGCTGGCAGTTGTCCCTGTGACCATTTCTACCGAACGGAATAACACCATCGACGGGCTGCTCGTTTTTGTGTTGCTACTCGCTGTTTGGGCGGTCTGGAAATCGGTTGAGAGTGGCAAGTTCCGTTATTTATTGTTGGGTGCCTTCATCGTTGGATTGGGCTTTAATATCAAAATGCTTCAGGCTTATATGATCGTCCCCGCCCTTTACGCGCTCTATTTCTTCGGGGCAAAACAGGGCTGGCTTACCCGCATCTGGCATCTTGGTGTGGCAACCATTCTGCTCGTTGCAGTTTCACTGTCCTGGGCCCTCGTTGTTGATCTTGTCCCTGAAGAAAACAGACCTTTTATCGGTAGCAGTGATAACAACACTGTGATGGAATTGATCGTTGGTCATAATGGTCTCTCCCGCTTGGGATTAAACGATAATCAAGGCCTCGATGGTGGAAACGATGGTACTCGTCCCCAGCCTCCTGTGGATGATGGACAGCGGATCGCACAAGCGGATGGAGATGGACAGCCCCGTCAGCTTTCGACTGATTCCGGACAATCTCAGATACGCCCGCAGGGAAATTCGCCTCCGTCAGATCGGCAGCCTCCCCAGGAAGCCCTGGATGCCTGTCTTGGTCTTAGCGTGGGTGAGGCCTGTACGATAAATCTTCCCAATCGTGATGTGGAAGGTACCTGCCGCACCACGCAGCAAAATGATCTGGTCTGCGCTCCCAATGATCGCCCCGCGCCCCAATCTGATGGTCAGTTAGCAGCCAATTCCCCTCAGGGGAATGATGGCAATGCTCCTGATGGTGGCCGGAATGGCGGCGAGACCGGCCAGGCAGGACTCTTCCGACTTTTCAGCGAACCTTTGGTTACCGAAGCTTCCTGGGTTTTGCCCCTCGCCTTGATCAGTATTTTGTTGACAGCTATCACAGTATTTCTTCGTAGTGACGACTTTAGTCGTCCAACCGCTGAAGCGGTTACTACAAAGAAAAAGAAATATCTTGCCCTCGTACTTTGGGCAGGCTGGCTGCTCCCCGTGATAGCTTACTTCTCTTTCACTACCGGGCTTTTCCACCGCTACTACCTGATCATGATGGGGCCAGCCCTGGCTGCCCTGGTCGGGATGGCCTTCTGGTCGGTCGCACAGCTTTTCAAGCGCAATCGCTGGCTCGCACTGGGAACGCTGACCCTGCTGATCATGATCACACTTGGCTTCCAGGGATTCATGTTGAGCGGCTATGACACTGCAAATTGGTTGCTACCCCTCGCCATCGTCACCGCATTGGTCGGGACAGGAATACTGCTGATCAACAACTCCGCATGGGCGCGCGCTGCCGCCCTGACCCTCATCTTACTGGCGATGCTGGCCGCCCCCCTCACCTGGTCTGTGATGGTGGCTACGGAGGAAAATCCCAACGTTGCCTTGCCGACAGCCACGCTCAATGATACCCAGCCGACAAGCTTCATGACCCCAAATAACACGGTCATGTCGGGCAATGAGGAAGCGATCATGGAATTTCTGCTGGCAAATACCGATCCCGAGAGTTATTTATTAGCTACGGTCAATGCCCGCAGTGCGGCCCCCTATATCCTCGAAACGGGACGCCCCGTACTGACCTTTGGCGGTTTCAGCGGCAGAGATCAGGTCATTGATGCGGCGGGTGTCGCGGAGATGGTCGCAAATGGAGAATTGCGCTACATCTTATACAGCGAAAATATCGGCAACTCACATCGCGACATCGCTGCCTGGGTGACGGAATCCTGCCTCCCGGTGAGCGTACCGGGGGTGGGATCCCAGCAGGAGCAACCCCAACGGGCGCAGAATCAACAAAACGTGGGGCTGCGTTCTCCATCCCAGAATGAAGTGCTTTATGACTGCGCTCAATAACACCATCGCGGTATCGTCCCGCAGGTTCCCATGCATCAGGTCTGCGCAAAAATAAACCTGCGGGACGCTCATAAGTTGCGATGGGTTTGGCAACAGCAGCATCTTTTATCTGGAATTTTGTGCTGAAAAAAAATTGGTGGTTTTTAAATAAAAGGAGCAAGAATATGAAATACACATCTCTATTTTTATCTCTCATGTTGTTTTTTTCCGTAGCCTGTTCATTTGGTGGTTTGCTTGCGGAAGATAGCAAGCTGCCCGAACCACAGGATCCAATGGAGCAGGGAGAATTACCTCCGCTCTATTTAGGTTTCTCCGTTCATTTGGAAGGTTGGAAACTTGGTAACGATAAGGTTGGTTTTGATCAGGCGGTCTATGAGAAATATAGCCAGATCATCCTTGGTTATTCAGACCTCGCAAACAGCTATGGGATGCCTTTCACCTGGGAGACAGCCAGCCTGATCGCTCCAAGCGCAGAATTTGATTCGAATATCTTGTGGCAACTGTATCAGCGCGGCGATGGGATCGGTGTCCACGCTGATCTGGGTGGCAATCCGAATGCCCCCGGTGGACAAGCTAAATTAACGCGGGATATGAAAAAAATGCGTCTGGAAATGGAATCGATGGGCATCCCCGTCACACATGTTTCGGGGATTTGTTCCACAATGGATTGGGTCACAGCCGCGCTGGATGCCGGTTATGAAGCCGCTACCGGCACAGTGGAATATTGTCTGAAATCTCTCCCACTTGAGGAACAATCTGCCGAAATACGCGCCTGCGAATCACCTGCGAAATGTCACGATGCTTATCCCGGCGAGATACCTGATCTGCTCCGCCCCTGGCGAGCAGCAGATGGCAGAAACTGGACGACTCCAGCCGACGAAGGGCTTCTGCTCCTCCATGCCGCAGGAAGTTTGCCCTGCACCATGGAAGGCGGCACAGCCCATTGTGATATGCAGATCATCGAAGATGCCCTTGCAGCTCGTGAGCCAGATGAATTCCACTCCCTATTTTTCATCTGGAGCCTCGGTTCGCAATTGGATGAAGAAATCTTAAAAACTTTCTATGAGAGGGTCCAGCCTTATATCGAAAGCGGCGATATAATCTGGCAAACCATACCCCAGGTAGTTGATAAATATAAAGCAATAGAGTAAAAGAACAAGCGCCTTATTGATATTTACTAAACTCAGTTGTTTTTATCTGAGTATCGTCCCGCAAGTTCCAATGAAACAGGTCTGCGGAAAAGATAAACCTGCGGGACGCTCACAAGTTGCGTTGGGTTTGATTGGGCTTCGTTCTATCCTGCAAACGAATATTCTCGAACTTCTTTTTGTAGACGATCTCCCAATATATCTTGTGCAACATCCAAATCATAATCGCTTTGTAGCCCCATCCAAAATTGTGGCGACATACCAAAAAATCTCGCCAACCGTAATGCTGTATCAGCTGTGATGCGTCGTTTTCCCAATACAACTTCATTGATACGTCTGGCATGTACACCAATTTCTATCGCCAAACGATTTTGACTCAGTTCCATTGGCTTTAGAAATTCTTCCAATAATACTTCACCGGGGTGAACAGGGTTTAGTTTGTTTTCAGACATTTTCTCATTTTCCTATACTGTTAATGATAATCAACGATTTCTACATTCAGCACATCGCCATCTGCCCAATCAAAACATATTCTCCATTGATCGTTGATCCGGATGCTGTATTGACCTTCTCGATCTCCCTTCAATTTTTCCAAACGATTTGCTGGCGGAACTCGCAAATCATTTATATCTATTAGGCGGCATGAGATTAAAAGCAGATGTGGAGAAGCGTAGCATAATTTTTAGAAGGGCTTAAAGGTTAGCTTTCCACCCCAAGCGCGTAATTTACACTCGACTCGATCAACTCCCGAAGCGCTGCATTATCTGAAATTATCAAATCTGAAAGAGCCAGATATTCTTTTTTGATCGGCCCTTTGGGAAAGAACCTGAACTCCTTGCCTTTGCAGCCCTCAATAAGTTTCTTTCTTCTGTCCGGAGGAAGCTTGATCGCGAAGCCTGCCGGGCTTAACGATGCGAAGATTTTTCCATTGGCATACAGGGCCGCGCCACTGAAGAAGTGTTTGGTTTCGAGCATTACCCCGTCAATTTGGAGCGGTTTCAGCCTTTCAACAATTTCTTTCAGGAGGCTCAAGAATGGTTCGGCCATTTACTCTTTGCCAAAATCCGCTTACGCTAAGATTTCGTTGTCTGATTTCTTTGCCGTGAAGGTCCCGGTCAGATAGGTTGATGTGAATATCAATATAAAGGGAATCCAGGTTCCCAATACGCTTCTAAACATATCCAAGCTTCGATTGATGATCAATGCCACCAGAAAGAAATCGACAAGAATTACAAAGGAAACAAAAATCAGCGCTGTTTGCAGAGGCGGAGTATAGTTAAATTTTTTGAAATAGTTCAACGAGATCAGTGTAAAAAATATTGGCGCTCCTATGGCATGTACTATTAATGTGATCTCCATTGAGACAGTCGCCATGCCAATTCCCATCGTTGCCCCGCAGAGTGCCCAACCGATAAAAGCATGAGCTAAAATGATCCAACCTTTTTTTCGATCCATTCCATTCTCCTTTTGTCTTGAAAATGTCCTTTTTCTACTTCTTGATGACCGAATTATCGCCGATATTTAAGGTGGAAGGGGCTTCGCCCTCGCCACACCCCTCGACGTAGGCTTGCTTCCCGATCAAGGAATGAGTCAACACCGAGGAGTGGATATTCGTCTCCCGCTCGATGATACTGTCTGAAATCTCGCTCTGGCTGATAATGCAATCTGCCCCAATCGAGACATTGGGTCCGATCTTCGAATAGCTGACTTGCGCAGAATGGTGGATGTAGACAGGCTCAACAATCTTTACCCCCTCACCTTCGAAGCTTCCAACACTTGCTCCTTCCAACATGGTCGCATTTGTTTCGAGGGTGGCGTCAATTGTGCCAGTATCCAGCCAAAGGTCAACAGTTTCAGCACGGGCATTTGCCCCCTTTTCGAGCATGATGTTTATCGCATCGGCGAGGAAAAATTCGTTTTTAAGCGTCACATTGAGTTCGATTTGCTTATCGATTGCAGTGACCAAATCGGCGCTTTCTCTAAAATAATAACAGCCGACCACCGCAAGATTATTCTCGATTGTCTCAGGTTTCTCCACCAAATGTGTGACTTTGCCTTCCGCATCAGTAACGGCCACCCCAAAGCGACGGGGATCAGGCACAGCTTTCACCCAGGCAACCACATCCATTTTTTCATCGGCAATGAAGCTGAAATCAGTCTCGATGAGCGTATCGGAAAAGATCATGATCATTGGCCCGCCAAGATGCTCTTTGGTCAGGTAGATCGCGTGAGACTGCCCCTTCATCTCGGTCTGCACCACATAATGCGCCTTGATTTCTGGATAATGCTCGGCGATATAAGGTGGAATTTGGGTCTCGCCCAAATAAGGTCCGACGATGAAAATATACTCCACATCGAAACCGGCAGGCAGCGTTTTGAAAATATCCATCAGATGGTCGAGGGAGGCTTTCCCCGCCACGCTGACGAGGGGTTTCGGTTTTGACCAGGTATGAGGGCGCATCCGCGTCCCCCATCCAGCCATGGGGATGACGATTTTTAGGGTTTGAGTCATGATTATTGCTCCAGTTATGAATTTGGTGAAATGAGAAGGCGTCGCACCTTGCTAAACTAGCGCCAGCTTTTATCTGAGGTGCGATGCACAGCACATTATTGTTTTACAATGCCCTTTTGGCGGGGACACCCTCTCTGCGCGGATATTGAGATGGGGTCGTGCCAACTTTATCTGCCAGAACAAGATATCGTTCTTCAACCACACTTGGCAAGGTGACCGGGATCACCTGTCGCAAATGCCCGCCCAAAATGGTCAGCGCGTTTTCAGCGGCATGGGTTTCGGCGGGACCACTTTCCCCTTTTTGAGCGAGCATTGTCCCGCCAACTTTGACCAGAGGTAAAAGATATTCACTTAGCACTGACAATTTGGCAACAGCGCGGGCGAGGGCCCAATCGTAGCTTTCGCGGTGTTTGGGATGCTGCCCAAGCGTTTCGGCGCGGCTTTGGATGACGTTGACATCTTCGAGATGCAGGGTTTCAACGATATGGCGGCAGAAATTTGCTTTCTTTGCCACCGATTCGACCAGGGTCAGTTTTAAACGGGGATAAAGTATCTTCAGGGGAATGCCCGGGAAACCGGCACCAGTCCCAATATCCACGAGCGTTTTCGGTGGGTCAGCTCCCCACGCCAGCACGCAGGAGAAGGAATCCAGGAAATGTTTGCAGCGAATCCCCTCCTCATCCCGAATCGCGGTCAGACTGATTTTTTCGTTCCAGATAAGCAGCTCACGTTCATAGATGGATAATGCGATTACCTGCTTGTTGGTAAGTTGAATCCCGAAAAGCTCCTGCGCGTTTTGGACGAGTTTTTGCATAAGGGCGATTATATAACAAAAGGACAGATAGCGTGATGGCTATCTGTCCTTTTCCACTTTTCCCTCCCCCGCTTGCGGGGGAGGGTCAGGGTGGGGGATTTAGCTAGTTACTTCTCGTTTTTCGTTTCTTTTGCTGCTTTTTTCTTTCTATTGCGACGCACGATTGCCCGGAGGCCAAGGAAGACCAGATAGAGAGGCAGGAAGAATGTGAGCAATACGGGCAGGATCAGGATGATGAAGCGAATAATAAACTGGACGAAGCCCTGCATATAGTCGATCAAATCTTGAACCGCTGCGTTGGCCGTTTCGCCAAGTTTCCAGCCGCCAATTTCAATCGGCTGGGATTTTTCGTCTGCGATCACGCTCACGCTAATTGAAGAAAGTGCAGCGGAACGTTCGTAATAATTGATCTGGCCGGTCAGGACTTCGATATCGCTCTGGATCACCTGTAGTTGGGCGTAGACTGAGAGGACATCCTCTGTGCTGTAGGCTTGATCCATGATCTCAAGCAATTTCTCTTCTGCGGCTTCTTTTGCCTTCAGCCGTGATTGAAGATCAACATACTGATCAGTAACATCTTCGCCTGAAACATTCTCTGAATTTACTTCAACAACATCAGCCTTGATGCGTTCCAGCGCATCATCCAGACTCTCTGAGGGAACTCGGATGGTGATCTCCCCTTCGGGAACTCTGACACCATTATTGGCATAGGTTTGATAAGTATTGGAGGAAACGACATGCCCGCCCAGGGAGCTTGCCAGCCTGGTGATGGCCTTGATTGTTTTTTCAGGATCATCAACAGTGATGCTCAGATTGGCATTTTTGATCACGAGGCGTTCCTGTTGGGCGGCCTCCACAGACGATGAGACACTCCGCCCGTCAGAATCAGACATCGCCTCAGCGGCGGCGGGCATCTCCATTACGGGAGCAAAACTTTCCTCCATGCCCATATCGTAGGAGGGGGCAGAGGCTGCCCTGGCTCCACATCCTGTTAGTAAAACGAGAGCGGCAAGTATGGCAATCCAATAGTGTTTCATGATTTTCTCCTCTTTTGAAAGATCAATATTCTTCCCTAAAGACGCCTGTCCTTTGAAAAAGTTCCCCTCCCCAACATTTTCCCTGCTGGCAGTGCGACTGAGATTGGCAGTTACCAGCCCTCTGCCAGTCTGAGGGCATGTTTTTCAGGCAAACGCGCTTCACGAATGCGGGCCTGCACGGATTTGATATTATACTCAACGCGCTGCGGTTCCCAGGTTAGCGCTTCTGTATCGAAGATCACATAAGCGGCACGCGGATCACGGTCACGGGGTTGCCCGACCGAGCCGGGGTTGAGAATAGCACGGCCGGTTAAGGGAACAGGCATCCCCACGTGTGGCATATCCAATGATATACGATTTAAATTTGGATCCAATTGGAAAATACTCTGGACATGCGTATGCCCCACAAAACAAAAATCTGTATTAAATTCTTCAAAATTCAACCGTGCTGAAAGCGTATTCAAAATATATTCCCAGACGGGGTCGCGCGGACTGCCGTGGACAAGGGTCACGTGCTCACTGATTTCAACCTTCCTGGAAGGAAGGGAACGCAGGAATTTAATACTGTCAGCCGAAAGAACCCGCTCATGCCAAATCAGCGAGCGGCGCGCATCACCATTAAAAGAATCGAGGGGCATATCGCCCAGCGCGGCAACATCGTGGTTCCCGAGCACGCAAACTACATTTGGCTGCTCGCTTAATAATTCTACACAGGCGTTCGGATCCGGCCCATAGCCAACCACATCACCCAAACACCAGACAGCGTCAACCCCTTCGGCATCATTGAGCACTGCTGTAAGGGCAGTGTAATTTGCATGAATGTCAGAAAGTACCAATACGCGCATCTATGTATTCTCCAGTAATATTTCAATTTGAGAGAGGATAATTTCTGCCACTTCAAATTTACTACGCAGCGAGAGTTTTTCCTGTTTGCCATCCGCAAAAAGCAGTATTACCCGATTATCATCCAGATCAAAACCGGCATCCTCTGCAGAGATATCGTTGGCGACGATCAGATCCAGTTTTTTTGAGGATAGTTTTTCAGAGGCATTCTTAAGTAAATCGCGACTCTCTGCGGCGAATCCTACCACAACACGAGGACGTTCCGCATCTGCTTTCAGGCTTGCCACCTTTTTCAAAACATCGGGTGCAGCCTCGAGCGTGATCTGCGGAATCCCATCCCTTTTTTTGAGTTTTTTCCCCGCAACTTTTGTCGGTCTGAAATCAGCGACCGCCGCCGCCATAATGAGCGCATCAGCGCCAGTGGATGCGGCTAAAACTGCCTCCAGTACATCTTGCGCTGTGCGCGCCAAAACGAGACGTGCCCCAATGGGGGGAAGCAACGCAGTGGGCGTAGAGATGAGCGTCACCTCGGCGCCTGCATCAACCGCAGCCTGGGCGAGGGCATAGCCTTGTTTACCTGAAGATCGATTTGTGATAAAGCGGACGGGGTCGATTGGCTCCTGTGTTCCCCCGGCAGTGATAACGATCTTTTTCCCTGCGAGTTTGCCGCCTATCCCCAGGACGCAGCGAATATGTCCGATTAATTCAGCAGGCTCAACCATGCGCCCCTTCCCTACCAGCCCGGATGCCATTCTCCCCTCGCCGGGGCCGGCAAAGTAAACGTCGCGTTCCTGAAGGATGCGCACATTTTCCTGTGTGGCAGGATGTTCGTACATGCCTACATCCATTGCGGGGGCGACCATGGTTGGGCATTGCGCTGCCAAGGCCGTGATGGAGAGCAGATCATTCGCCTGCCCCTGCGCAAGTTTGGCGAGGGTATTGGCTGTACATGGGGCGATCAGGAGCAGATCAGCGGTATGTCCCAACCCAACATGGAGCACATGTGCCTCGCCGCCCCAAAGTTCTTTGTCAGTAAAGGCTTTTTTACCGGTTAACGATTGAAAGCTAAGTGGGGAGATAAAACCCTCGGCAGCGCGGGTCAGGATCACATCCACGTGTGCCCCTCCCTGGGTTAGTCTGGATGCCAGATCCGCCGCTTTATAGGCTGCGATGGAACCGGTCACCCCGAGCAAAATTCGCTTATCTTTCAGGTTAGTCATAGGGGAATTATAAACGAAGAAAGCTTTCATTCACTTTGCAACCCGCTGCCAAATTGAACTGCACCTGTTATAATTTTCAGACGATGGCTGAAGGAAAATTACTTAACGATCGATATCAACTTCTTGACCGCCAGGGAGATGGTGGCATGGCGACAGTTTATCGTGCCCGCGATAAAGAGCTGGAGCGTGATGTCGCCATAAAGTTGTTGAGAGACGATTATTCGGATGATGAAAAATTTCGTGCCCGCTTCCGTCAGGAGGCGCGGGCTGCGGCGAATCTTTCGCATCCCAATATTGTTACCGTACATGATTTTGGGTACGATGTGGGTAAACTCTTCATCGTGATGGAATATGTCCCCGGCTTCGATATGAAAAAGATCATCCGCAAACGAGGTCGTGTTTCTGTTAAAAACGCGATCCCCCTGATGACACAGGCTTGTGCGGGGATCGGGTATGCCCATCGGGCCGGGCTGGTACATTGCGATGTCAAACCGCATAATATGCTCGTCACCTCAGATGGCCGTCTGAAAGTGACTGATTTTGGGATTGCCCGGGCTCTTGCCTCCATTCGCCACGATGAATATACTGACGTGGTTTGGGGATCACCGCAATATTTTTCACCGGAGCAAGCCACAGGCAGCGCACCTTCACCTGCTTCAGATGTATATTCCTTGGGCGTTATTCTTTACGAATTACTGACTGGCACGTTGCCCTTTATGGCTTCTGATGCAGAAGCGCTGGCCCGCCTGCATATGACCCAGATTCCCGTGCCGCTGAGCGAATATATTCCTGATATCCCTCCTGCGCTGGAGCAGATCGTTGCCAAAGTCCTCGCCAAGGAACCCTCCCGCCGGTACCGGACAGCTGATCAGCTTGGGCGTGTGCTGGAAACCTTTGGGACGGGTGAAGCCAATTCCGTCTCGACACCGATTTCTGTACCGGTCTCTGCCCCAATCTCGCAGCCGCCTTTCAACATTCCCGGGTACACTCCCGAACCTGAGCCTGTATCATCCCCGCAGGCCCCCCCCAATTATCAACATTTGACTGATATCGAAGATGCCCCTGATTTTGCCTATGAGCCAGACACTGCATTTAGCGAAATCGATTGGGCTTCCGTTGGCCTGGGCTTGCTGGCATTGATCCTTGCCGGAGGGCTGATCCCCTTTTGGATGTGGGTTTATTTCACTTATAACCCGCCGATAGGGTAGGGAAAACTCTGTGATTAAATACATCGAGAACAAAGAAGATAAACTTGTTGTTACCCTGCAAGATGGGCGTACAGTTACCGCTCCTCTGGCATGGTATCCTCGCCTGCTTCATGGCACAAGTGAAGAGAGAAATAAATGGCGCTTGATCGGTGGAGGAGAGGAAATTCATTGGGAGATTTTGGATGAAGATATCAGTGTTGAACACCTTCTTGCCGGGATACCTTCCAATGAGAGTCAGAAATCCCTGCAGCAATGGTTAAAATCGCGAAATAATTAGCTCTTGGAATTTATATAAATGCCTAATCCTCCTGTAATCGCCCCCTCGATCCTCGCCGCCGACTTTAGACAACTCGGCGCGGATATCGCTGCCTGCGAGGCCGCAGGTGCTGAATGGATCCATATTGACGTGATGGATGGTCATTTCGTCCCCAATCTGACGATGGGCCCCGTTGTTGTGGAAGCCTGCCGCAAAGCGACCAACCTGCTCCTCGATGTGCATCTGATGATCGAGAAACCCGAAAATCTGCTCGAAGCCTTTGCCAAAGCTGGGGCTGATCGGCTAACCGTGCATGTTGAAACTTGCCCGCATCTGCATCGCACGATCCAGCAGATCAAAGGATTGGGTGTAAAGCCTGGGGTTACGTTAAATCCAGGCACACCTGCTTCTGCAATTGCCCCCGTTTTAGATATGGTTGATCTGGTGCTGGTGATGACGGTTAATCCCGGTTTTGGTGGGCAGGCCTTTATCGAGTCGCAGCTTGCCAAGATCAAGGAAATCCGCTCGGTGCTGGACGCGATTAACCCTGATGCCTGGCTGGAGGTGGACGGCGGTATCTCGGAGCGAACCCTGCCCAGGGTCCAGAGTGCAGGCGCAGATGCCTTTGTCGCGGGGAGTGCGGTCTTTAATCATCCTGATGGGATCGAGACCGGGGTACGGATTTTAAAATCCGCTTTGGGTTAAACAAAAAATCACGGTTTGGACCGTGACTTTTGAGAAAACAAATTGATCAGCTTTACGCAGCAGTTTTTGCCAAAGTTTTGATACACTTGGTGCAGAGTACTTTTTTGACCTTGAGGCCATTTTCGTAAAGTGTCACCTTTTGCAGGTTTGGTTTGAATTTTCGCTTGGTCGCCTTCATGGAAAATGAGCGGCTATTACCAAAAGTTGTTTTCTTTGCACAGTGAGCGCAGACGGCCATTTTGAGATCCTTTCAAGAAAAATAATACCGATTTCGGGTCTCTCACCCGAAGCGAGAAATTCTACCATATATCGTATCCTTCTACAAGAGAACTTGTTAATACATGAAGTAAAGGAATAACCATGAGCGAAGAAAAAACTATTTTAGGCAGCATTCATGTTTCACCAAACGCTATTGCCACGATTGCATACCACGCCACTTTAAGTTCTTATGGTGTTGTCGGGTTTGCATCAAAAAATCTGGCAGCAGGCCTGGCGCAGACAATCACCAGGGATCCCAACCGTGGTGTTTCTGTTCACTATGATGGAAACAAGATTGATATAGATCTGTATGTGGTCATTCAATATGGGACCCGGATCACCTCGGTGGCGACCAGCGTTGCAAATACCGTCCGCTTCAATGTCGAGAAAGCTTTGGGGCTGAAGGTAAACAGTATTGATGTGCATGTCGCCGGGCTCCGCACCAGTGATGATGATTAACCTGATAGGAAGATGCTTGTACTATAAAAAGCATCTTTTAATTTAATTATATTTTTAGGAGTTTTTATGAGTGATGACCCTGCATTGGCAGCCAGAGAAAAAAGAATAAAAGTAATGCAGGCTTTACCCTTTGATGGTCAAGCTTATAAGAGACTGGTTGAAGCCGGGCTAACCTGGCTGCGCACCAATCAGCAAATGGTTAACGCACTAAACGTCTTCCCCGTTCCAGATGGGGATACCGGCACAAATATGGTGTTGACGATGCAATCTGCCTATAATGAGATCGCCGACCTCGGCCATCACAAGGTGGGGGATATGGCTGCCGCTGTTTCGCAGGGTGCTTTGATGGGGGCTCGTGGCAACTCGGGCGTCATCCTCTCCCAGATTTGGCGCGGGATCGCTCGTGGACTTGCAGGTGAGGAGGTCTTAACCGGCGCGAATATGGCGAAAGCTTTTGCCGATGCCCGTGACACCGCCTATAAGGGTGTTGTCCGTCCTGTTGAGGGAACGATCTTAACCGTCACCAAAGATATTGCCACTGCTGCTGAGGCTGCTCTTAAAGAAACTGACGAACCGATTGCGATACTTGCTAAATTGGTTGCCGAGGCAGATGCATCTGTTGAGCGCACCCCGAACCTTTTGCCAGTACTCAAACAGGCTGGCGTGGTTGACTCTGGTGGTGTGGGCCTTTTTCTGATCCTTGAAGGAATGCTGCGCTATATCTACGGCGAGCCACTTGATATCCCAACGATGTCCGTCCAACCGATGGCAGCAATGAATATGGAAGAAGCCATGCACGCCGTTGAAGAAGGACAGGATTTCGAAGTGGTCGTTGATTTTTACCCCAAAGAAGAATTGGATTTAAAACCATTTTATGATGCCCTTGAAGAAATGGGCACATCCATCCAGGTTGGTGAAGGCGACGGGATGTACCGTATGCATATCCACACCCCGCTTGAGAATCGCTACCTGCCAATTGATTACATCATGGAATTGGGCACGGTCACCAACGTGGCGATGGAAAATCTCGCCGCTCAAATGGATGAATTGAATAAAGGTTCGGATTACGATCGTTTAGAGCTAACCAATATTGAGCCTGGCGAGATTGCCATTGTCACTGTTTCCCCAGGGCCGGGAATATCACGTATTTTTGCCAGTTTGGGCGTAGCTGCCATTGTTGAAGGCGGGCAGACGATGAATCCCAGTACGCAGGAATTGCTGGCCGCTTTTGAAAATCTCCCCACCGATAAAGTGATCATCCTGCCAAATAATAAGAATATCATCCTCGCCGCGCAAGCCGCCCGGGATGTGACCGTTAAAGACGTCCACGTTATTCCAAGTCGAAATGTTCCCCAGGGTCTCGCTGCAATGCTGATGCATAATCCCGAAGGCGATTTGGAAACCATTGCAGAAAAGATGATTAAGAGCCTCGATACCGTTCATACTGGCGAGGTGACCACAGCCACTCGCACCGTTGAAATTGATGATGTGAAGGTGGAGACAGGTCAGGTCATCGCTTTGCTGGATGGGAAATTGGTCCTGGCAGCCTCTTCAGTTGAGGAAGCCTGTCTGAGTTTGCTTGAAAAAGCAGATGTGGAAGAATATGAGCTGCTTACATTCTATGTTGGTGCTGATTATCCTCGTGCAGAAGCCAACCGGGTCGGGGATCTTATTCAGGAGAAATATCCTGATCAAGAGGTCGAAATGCAGGACGGCGGGCAGCCTCATTATCAATTGATCATTTCCATTGAATGAAAAACATTTTTTAGATAAAGATTTCCCGCACTGTCACCTGATAGCGCGGGATTTTTGTATCACAAAAACTACGAATAGACGAATGGCACAAATCAAAATTCGGGGAGTGCCGAAATTAGCGGTGCAAACATTATTCGTCATTGCGAGGCGGTTTCACTGCCGAAGCAATCCCCTTCTGCGTAGAGGGAGATTGCTTCAGCGATAGTGCTGCTTCGCAATAACGTCACCCCGCATTTAGCCACTTCCTAAATTCGTGATATTCGCATATTCAAGTAATTCGTGTTAAAGTTATTACGCCCATAATAAAGATCGTCCGATAAGAAAGCATCTTTTATGAAAATAGGCATAGTCACCGATAGCACAGCCGATATTCCCGCTGCCCTGGTCATAAAATATAAAATCGAAGTTGTTCCCGCGCTCCTTGTCATAGATGGTAAGAGTTTAATTGATGGCGAAGGGATCACCCGCGAGGAATTCTACACACGGATGCCCTCTTTTAAAGTACCCGCAACGACAGCGGCTCCTTCAGCGGGTAGTTTTATGGAGCGTTATGAAAAACTCTCTAACGCAGGTGCAGAAAAAATTCTCTCCATCCATGCCTCCTCAAAATTGAGTGGTATCTTCAATGCAGCCCGCCTGGCAGCAGAATCTTTTGGTGAACGGGTTCAGGTCGTTGATAGCGAACAGCTCAGCCTTGGGTGTGGATTCCAGGTCCTGGCCGCAGCTGAAGCTATTTCTCGCGGCGCAGTAATCGAAGAAATTACGCGTCTTATCAAGGGTATTCAGGGGCGGATCAGACTGATCGCTGTTTTGGATACCCTTGAATATCTACGCCGTAGTGGACGGGTCTCCTGGGCCAAGGCACGCATTGGGGGAGCTCTCAACCTGAAGCCCTTAATTGAATTAACCCATGGGCGCGTTGAAAATTTAGGCGCAGTGCGCACCACCAGATTGGCAAATATCCGTTTGCTGGAGATGGCGCATGAGATGGGGACCATCGAGCGGCTTGCTGTGCTGCATACCAATGCTGAAACCCGGGCACGCAAATTTCTCAAAGAGTTCAATCCCATTCTGCCAGAAAAACCATTATTGCTTAATGTCACCACCGCCATCGGCGCACATCTTGGGCCAAACGGGGTGGGGTTTGCGGTGGTGCGAAAATAATCGCAGGGGTGGGTCTTAGGCCCAACGCTATACCAACCCCGTGATAAAATACACCCATGCAGTCATCATTGGAAAAACTACGAAAATTTTTTCGTCTGGAAGCTGAAAACGGTTATAACGATAGCGCCATCATCGGCGGTCTAGCAAAAATGCTGGACTACTGGGAATCTGACGCCCGCAACGATGGTCTCAAAGAGGAGACCATCCAGGCAGTTGCCGGGCGATTGCGCGACTATAGCCGTCTGAGCCCGGAATCGAGAAAAGTAACCCTCCTGGGGATTTGGAATCGTGTCAAGAAAGAACATCCTGAAGTTGGGGATAAGGAAACGAACCAGACGAAGCCTCAGCCTGCTTCAACCCCACCGGAGCCTCCCACACAAGAAGTGGGATCTGCGCCTCAGCCGGAATCCCCTCCTCAACAAAAAGATGCCCCAAAACCGAAGCCTGCCCATCGTCCCGCGCCGGCCCGCTCTGAATCTACACCCGGAGCACAAAGCAGCCAGATACCGGTCGCATTAAATGCATCTCTCACTGTTTTACAGGGAGTTGGACCCCGAAACGCTAAAACGCTCGAACAACTGGGGTTGTATACGCTGGAAGATATGCTCTATAACTTCCCGCGCCGTTACGATGACTATAGCCAACTAAAACCGATCAAATCGCTCTGGTATGGCGAGGTGGTCACGGTGATCGGCACGGTCCAAAGCGTGACCGGGCGACCGATCCGTGGCGGAAAATCACATATTACCGAGGTCGTTATCGGTGATGGAACCGGGGCCTTGCGCCTGAGTTGGTTCAATCAACCCTGGTTGACCAATCGTTTTAAACAGGGCCTGGCGATATCTGTTTCAGGAAAAATTGACCAGTATCTGGGGCGGCTGGTGATGAATAGCCCGGATTGGGAGTTGGTCGAAACTGAAAATTTGCATACAAATCGGATCGTGCCGATTTATCCGCTCACTGCAAAGATCACCCAGAAATGGCTGCGCACTCTGATGAATCAGGTGATTAACTATTGGGCGCCAAAACTGACGGATCACCTGCCTGAGAGTGTTCGCTATGCCGCCAAAGTACCCAGTCTGAACACTGCCATATTGAATATCCACTTTCCAGAAACACAGGATCATTTACGTCTGGCGCGTGAGCGTCTGGCCTTTGATGAGATCTTCTTCCTGCAAATGGGCGTTTTACGCCAAAAACGGGATTGGCAATCCGTTACTGCGCGCATCTTTGATGTGCCAGATGAATGGTTAAAATCCCGCACAGATGCATTGCCCTTTACCCTGACGAGTGTTCAGCAAAAGGCTGTTTCTGATATTGTGATGGATTTTGGCTCTGGACGCCCGATGAATCGTCTTTTACAGGGGGATGTGGGTTCAGGGAAAACAGTTGTCGCTGCTATGGCTGTTGAGGTCATTGCGCATGCCAATGCCCAGTCAGCAGTCATGGCCCCAACCAGCATCCTGGCCGAACAGCATTATCGCAGCCTGAGCCAAATGTTGACCAATGGTGAAGGCGGCCTGTCTGCGGAGAAGATCCGCTTGCTGATCGGTGATACCCCCGAAGCTGAAAAAGAGGAGATCCGCACCGGGCTGGCAGATGGCAGCATCAAGGTTGTCGTCGGGACTCATGCCCTGATCGAAGGTCCTGTTCAATTCACGGATCTGCAATTGGCAATTGTCGACGAACAACATCGCTTTGGCGTGGAGCAGCGTTCTGCCCTGCGCGAAAAGGGAGAAAATCTGCACTTGCTGGTGATGACCGCCACCCCTATTCCGCGCTCGCTGGCCCTCACCGTTCATGGAGATCTGGATATCTCTGTGATGGACGAGATGCCGGAAGGACGTCAGCCGATCGAGACCCATGTTCTCAAACCGCGCGAACGCGAACGCGCTTATACGATGATCCGCGCCCAGGTGCTGGATGGACGCCAGGCTTTTATCATTTATCCTCTGGTCGAAGAGAGCGAAAAGATCGAAGCCCGCGCCGCCGTGAAAGAACATGAATCCTTGCAGGCCGAAGTGTTCCGAAAATTGAATGTTGGTCTTTTGCACGGGCGGATGAAGCCCGCCGAAAAGGACGAGGCGATGGAGAAATTCCGCGCGAAGGAATACGATATCCTTGTCGCGACAACAGTGGTCGAAGTCGGCGTGGACGTACCGAACGCGACCGTGATGTTGATCGAGGGGGCCGACCGTTTCGGGCTGGCCCAGCTTCATCAGCTACGTGGACGGGTTGGGCGTGGGCTCGAACAATCCCACTGTCTGCTCATCCCAACCAATGATGACGATACCGAAAACGAACGGTTGCTGGCGATGGCTGAGAGTAATGATGGTTTTGTTCTCGCCGAGCGGGATTTGCAGCAACGTGGCCCCGGTGAATTTTTGGGAACTCGTCAATCAGGTTATGGATCTGGCTTGCGGATGGCGAGTATCACCGATCTCCCATTGATCGAAAAAGCCCGCGAACGTGCCCAGGCCCTTTTTGGCGAAGACGCGAACCTGGAAAAGGAAGAACATAAATTGCTCGGCGAGGCGTTGGATCGCTTCTGGGGTGGCAGCAAAGGAGATGTAAGCTAAATGGTACGCGCATTTTTTCCAGGTACTTTTGACCCGATCCATTATGGACATATAGATATTGCTATGCGCGCAGTGAACGTCTTTGACGAGTTAATTATCGCAGTCTACGATCGTCCGCTGAAAACCCTGCTCTTCTCTCCTGACGAGCGCATCTCGCTTGCTAAAGAGGCCTTTGCCGATATAAAAAATATTCAAGTAACTGGTTATTCTAAGCTTACAGTGGATGCCTGCCGCGAGGCAGACGCTCAGGTAATCGTGCGTGGTTTACGTGTCTTCTCTGATTTTGAATTTGAATTTCGGATGGCTTTGGCAAATCGCCGTCTGGCAGAGGATATTGAAAGTGTCGCCTTCATCACACACGAAGAGCATACTTTTCTTTCGTCAACTACTGTGCGAGAGATCGCCATGCTTAACGGGGATGTTTCAAGTATGGTTCCGCCTCATGTAGGTCTTGCTCTGAAGAATAAGATCAGTTCGGTGGGGAATCACGATGTCCCAAATGCGGTCCGCGATTAGATTTGCCCCACAAGAGAGAAAAATAAGATAGAATTATGGTGTTCCTCTGTTCAGTGGAGAAAGATATATGGACATTCTGCATTTAATTGACCGTCTCGAAGAACTCTTCAACGAAAGTCGCGCCTTACCCTTCACTCATAATGTTGTCGTGGATGAAGATCGTATGCTGGATATTATCGACCAGATGCGGATCGCCATTCCAGAAGAGGTGAAGAAGGCCCAGCAGCTACTCAACCAGAGTGAGCGCATTCTTGCGCAAGCGGAAGAAAAAGCGACTCGCACCACTTTGCTGGCTGAAGAAAAAGCTGGTGAGTTGACTGCCAAAGATATGGTTACTCAGGAAGCTACCCGCCGCTCCGAGCAGATCTTGAATCAGGCTCGGGCAGATGCAGAAGCAACCCGGGATGATGCAGATGCATATGTGGTTGAAACTTTATCTCGTGTGGAAGATGAGTTGAGCCGCCTGCTCAACCAGGTGCATAATGGAATTCGGGCTTTGCAGGATCAGAAGAAGTGATCGTTTTGGATGCTGAATCAAATAGCCATCGCATTTGCGATGGCTATTTTTATTTTTCTGCCAGTTTTGCTTTGCTCAACCCAAACCAGGCGCCAACGCGTGGATTTGGTCTGATAAAGAATTCGTGAATAAAGATCGGCCCCAGAACTCCGGCGAGGAAGGCGAGCAGAACAGTCAGATCATTTTGGCCGATATAGGGTGTGAGTTTATTATTGACCATCTCCTGGATCGGGACGTGAAAAACAAGAATACTTAATGTCAGACTTCCGATATATTTGAAGAGTCGGGATAGTTTTTCTGAGTACAACTCAATCTGACGGGAAAGGGAGAGGATAAAGATGATCCCGGCGATGGCTTCGAGCGTGTTGAGGGGCAGAGATGTGTAGAGCCGGATATTAAAATCCACAGGGATATCGAGGAAGGTGACCATCCCAAAAAGGAGAATCGCCGAGGCAAAGAAGGTGATTTTCGAAGAGAAAAAATCTTCGGGGATATTCTGGTAAATCTCCCGGCCGAGAATAAAGAAAAATCCTGCGAGCAAGACCAGGTCCACGTTGGCGGGCGCACCTTGTAAGGTCAGGGACTTGCCGAATAACTCTATTTCGAGGGGCCAGGTATGGGGCAGGATCAGAGTCCCGATCCACAAAGTGATCAGCAGGATTGTCCAACGAATCCATTTTTTTGAGATCGGGTTGGTGACTTTATAGAAGAAATATGCGTAGAGATTGCTCAGAAAGAGGATCGGTAAAAACCAGAGTTGAACCCAGTTGAGATAAGGGCCGGTCATATAGAAGGATTTGAGCAGGCGACCGCCAGCTGTGGCGAAGCTCATTTTTCCGAAGAAGACCGAGATGCCGTAGATCAGCAGAATGACGAAAATCAGTGGCTTGATCAGGCCATCAAAACGGCGTTTGAATAGCTCCTTGAATTTGCGCTCTGGCTTGAAAAATATCCCCGATAAAAAGAAAAACAGGGGCATATGAAAAGCATAAATGAAGCGATGCAGATAAGGGTGATAG
Organism: Candidatus Desulfolinea nitratireducens; assembly: GCF_982879505.1. NCBI lineage: Bacteria > Bacillati > Chloroflexota > Anaerolineae > Anaerolineales > Candidatus Desulfolinea > Candidatus Desulfolinea nitratireducens. The sequence goes on along the minus strand of NZ_CEYOSI010000009.1, from coordinate 6,993 downwards.
CCGCTCAGATCGTTATGCGCGAGCACAACGAGCAGGATGCCGATCCCTTTGGCGATGTCGATATATAGAACTCTTTTTTGCATGGTTAATCACGATTACCCTTTCGGGCACACGTTAGGCGAACAGGACGAATTATACAAAGATTATAAGTCAAAATACAGGAACCCGTTCCCTTCAAGGGAACGGGTTCCTGTGTTAGATATTAGATGCAACGCACTTCCAAAGTGCGTTGCATCTAATAAGTTATATAGCCAGGGACGTTTCGCCGGGTGGGGTATAAAACTGACGGCTATAGAGATCAGCGTAGAGACCATTTTGTGCGATCAGCTCCGCATGCTTGCCGCGCTCAACGATCTGGCCCTCATCGAGAACGAGTACCTGATCGGCGTTTCGAACAGTGGATAAACGGTGCGCAATTACGAAGGAAGTGCGGCCTTTCAGTAATTTGTCGAGAGCCCCCTGAATGAGCTTCTCGGTGCGGGTATCGATGCTGGCGGTTGCCTCATCCAGGATCAGGATGCGGGGATCGGCGAGAACGGCTCGGGCGATGGCGATCAGTTGACGTTGTCCCTGCGAGAGCAGGCTGCCACGCTCGCCGACTTCGGTTTGGTAGCCTTCAGACATCTTTTGGATGAAGCTATCGGCATTTGCCGCTTCAGCCGCAGCGACGACATCCTCGTCGGAGGCATCCAACCTCCCATAGCGGATATTGTCCATCACAGAACCAGAGAAGAGGAAGGGATCCTGGGTGACCGTCCCCATTTGGGAGCGCAGACTAAATTGACTTACATCGCGCAGATCATGATCGTCGATCAGGATACGACCTTTTTCAGCATCGTAGAAGCGCGCCAGCAAACCGACGATGGTGGTCTTCCCCGCGCCGGTTGGGCCGACGATGGCAACTGTCTCGCCGGGGGAGGCTTCCATTGAAACGGAGGCAAGCACGGGCACGTCTGAATCGTAGGCGAAGCTGACATCCTCGAAGCTGACTTTTCCTTCAATCCGGGGCATGGTCTCTTTGCCATCCGCCAGCTCAATTTCCTTATCCAAAAGAGAAAAGATTCGTTCAGCCGCTGCAAAAGCGGATTGGGCAACTGTCCACATTTGGGCAACGGTCTGGATCGGTCGGAAGAAGTTCTGCACATATTGGATAAAGGCAATCACAGTACCGATCGTGATCGCACCGATGATCGAGAGATACCCACCATAGGCCGCGACGAGGGCGAGATCGAGGGTGGAGAGAACATCCATTGCGGGAGCAAAGGCAGATGTGATTGCGTTGGCGTTGACATTGGCATCACGATTGGCCGCATTCCGTTTGGCAAATTCGCCGACATTTCGCTCGGTGCGATTGAAGGCCTGGGCCACTTTTACGCCGGAAACCTGCTCTTCCATTTCAGCTGAGACATCACCAATCGTGGCACGGGTTTTCCGAAAGGCACGCCGTGACCAGCTTGAGAAGAATTTGGTTACATAGAGTGCGATTGGAATGACCACCAGCGCAACCAGGGCCAGCCGCCATTCAAGGAAAAGCATGGCCACCATGATCCCGATCAGCGCAAAGAGCGAGCCGACCATTTGGGCCAGTGATTGGCTGAAGAAATTATTCAACGCGTCGATATCATTGCTCAGGCGGCTCATCAGGTCCCCGGCCTGGCTGCCTTCCAGAAATTGCAGATGCAGGGTCTGCAGCTTTTTAAAGACCTCGTCACGTAAATCTGCGAGGACCTTTTGTCCGGCAGTAGACATGGTATAGATCTGGAATCGCATTGCAAACATCCCGATGGTATAGACACCGAGCAGGGTGAGAACGGTCTTGAGCAAGCCGGCTTTATCGCCCTGGCTGATCGCTCCGTCAATGGCGCGGCCGATCAGCATCGGTCCAAGTCCCTGGGAGGCGGCATTCACCAATACCAAAATAAAGGCCGCTGCCACATATTTTTTATAGGGCGACAGGTATTTCACCAGACGCCAGACTACCTGCCCGGTATTTTGGGCGTGTTCTTCTTCTGTTTGTGCAACACGTTGCATTCCGTGCATCATAATGATTGCTCCTGATTTTTCAGTCTCTGAGCGGAGCGTAGTGCAGTCGAAGAGCGTTATTATAAAGCCGTCCTTCGACTACAGGCTCAAAAGCAGTCGCCTTCCGCTCAGGAACTGGTTAGTCTTCTTGCCCGGCAAACTGCGTTTCAAGAATTTCCATATACAGTTCGCTGGTTTCCTGTAATTCTTTATGTGTGCCTTCAGCGGCCAAAGCGCCTTTATCGAGCAGCAAAATCTTGTCTGCGCTGCGAACGGTGCTGATCCTTTGGGCGATGATGAAGGTCGTGCGTCCCTTTTGCAGCTCCTCGAGGGCCTGCTGAATTTTATATTCTGTTTCTGCGTCCACCGATGAAGTGGAATCGTCCATTATGAGAATACGCGGATCCAGCAGCAGTGCGCGGGCGATGGCAATCCTCTGTTTTTGGCCACCGGAAAGCCCAACGCCACGCTCGCCAACGGGAGTATCATATCCTTCTGCTTGTTCCAAAATAAACTCATGTGCCTGGGCAGCCTGCGCCACGGCAGTCACTTCCTCAAGCGTTGCTTCGGGGCGCCCGTAGGCGATATTCTCTCGGATCGTGCCGGTGAAAAGGGTGGTTTCCTGAAGTACGATACCGATCTGCGAGCGGAGCGAATCGAGGGTTACTTCGCGGATATCCTTCCCGTCGATCAGGACAGCCCCGTCGGAGACATCATAGAAGCGAGGGATCAGGGTGATGATGGATGACTTCCCGGCGCCGGTTTGGCCGAGAATGGCAATGGTTTCTCCTGGCTCAGCGACGAAGCTCAGATCTTTGACGACGTCTGATTCGGCACCGATATAACGGAAGCGCACATCCCGGAGTTCGACCCGCCCCTCGACTTTGGGCAGGCTGATTGCATCAGGAGCATCTTCCACTTCCGATTTGGCATCCAGCACATCAAAGAGACGCTGTGCGGATGCCTCTGCGCGCGAAAGCATCGCCCCGATCATTCCCATCATAAACATTGGCATCAGGAGGTAAATCAGATAGCCAGTAAAGGCAACCAATTCGCCAAGGGTGAGGGTACCGTTGATGACTAAGAGTCCGCCCATGCCGATGACGATGACCATGCCGATATTTCCCATAAAAAAGACCAGCGGGAAAAAGGCGGTGAAAAGTTTGATCATCGAGATATTCGCATCCAGCAGGTCAATATTGGCTGTGCCGTAACGCTCGATCTCATACCCTTCGCGTGCGAAAGCCTTGACGATCCGCATCCCGGCCAGATTCTCCTGCAAAATAGTATTCAGTGTTCCCAACTTTTGTTGCACAATGCGCGACATGGGCATGATCTTTTTTACGAAAATCATAAAAATCAACCCTACGCCGGGGAGAATGAGCATAACCAATAAGGTCAATTTCCAATTCAAGGTAAAGAGCATCACTATTGTACCGATCAGCAAAAAGATGGCTGAAACAAGGTGCAATAATCCGCTCCCAAGGAACATGCGCACCAACTCGACGTCGGAGGTCATCCGGGTCATTAATTTGCCGGTATGTGAACGATCATGATAAGAGAAGCTTAGATTCTGCAATTTCTCAAAGATGCTGTTCCGTAATTCATAGGCCACACCCTGTGATGTGACCTCGCCAAGATAGCCCTGCAAGAAATTGAAAATGCCGCGTACCGCAGCAACGCCAATGAGAGCAATGACCACCCCCCAAACCACGTCCATATTGAGATCAGAAATACCATCATCGATAAGGCGTTGTAAAAGTTTGGGGGAAACAAGGTTGGCGGCATTGACCAGCAGGAGGCTGAGCAATGCGCCTGCGGTTGGTAGCAGATATTTCTGCAGATACGTGAATGTTCGTTTAATTCCAGTCATTATTTTCCTTTATTAATTAAGAATTGTACGCGGATCTTCGCTGATTGAGCAGATTTTCATAGGTAAAGCATTTTAAAAAATCTGCGTAAATCAGTCTGATCTGTACAATTCGCGTCCTATTATTTTTTAATTCCGTCCCAAAACAAATCGACAGCCATTTGGGCGTCATTTTGCGAGATATTTTTGCCCTCTCCACCAGCGGCATGATGCTGTAGTCCATGCAGCATGCCAAGAAGTAGCGCAGCAGCTTCTTCTGGATTCGGTTTCTTTTTGATCTGACCAGATTGCTGAGCGAGTTTTATCGCTTCGATCAGCGGCTGGCTGATGGATTTCATCAACAGCCCTCGATGCGATCCAGGAGCCTTGAGGTGTTTCATGTTTCTGCGCAGCATGAAGATTGGCGCATGCTGGCCTGCGATGGTATCCACATAGGTGGTCAGAATAGCGACAATCCGTTCTCGCGGGGAATCGATATTTGCCCCGGCAAGAGTCATTTGATCATGCAAACGTTCGGCGTGACGCTGCATCACCTCCATAAATAAGCTTTCTTTATTGGGAAAGTGATAATAAATGGCAGCGTTTGTAACACCACAATCATGGGCGATCTCGCGGATCGAGGCCGATTTATAACCGTGCTCTGTAAAAAGAGTTTCGGCAATGTCAAGTATGTGATCGCGCCCGACACGTGGGTGAGGGGTCATAAACTTCTCCAAAACTAAACTTACTGAACGTATGGTAAGTTATAGCCCTTTCCCTATTGAAGGTCAAGAGAGTTGACATAAGAAAGACATAAGAATTATTGTAATGAATCTTTAAGGGTTTTGCCTCTTGACTTTTTAGAACAACTGTTCTATATTGTAGCTATCCCAGCTTCAATCCTTTTTACACATGGCGTTTTACCCAAAATAAAGGAGGCAGCCATGAACAAAACTTCTATCAGACCATTCTCATCTCTCCCAAAAGGCAACCTTCAACGAGGTCAACTATTTGGTTTTATCCTGCTTGGTGCGTTGCTCTCATTTGAGATCTTTAACTTTGGATCAACCGACTTCGCTCTGCGAGATTTATTGGGCGATTTGCGTTTTCTTGGCGTACGCTGGGCTACCATCCTTGCGCTGGCCTTTTGCGGCATAGACTTTGCAGGTGTTGCCCGGCTCTTCACGCCCGAACAAGGCAGCGATGAACCTGCCGAAGTCTGGTATCTTTTCGGGGCCTGGCTTCTCGCCGCCGCGATGAATGCGATGCTCACCTGGTGGGGAGTCTCTGTTGCGATGCTCAAAAATCCGGCCTTGGGTAGCGCTGTAGTAACCCAGGCAACACTGACCAAAGCCGTCCCTATATTTGTCGCGCTCGTTGTTTGGCTGACGCGTGTCCTGATCATTGGAGCCTTCTCCATTGCCGGAGAGCGAATTTTTAGTATGGCAGATCAGCCCTCCCAGAAGAGAAGCTTCACTCGTAACAATAAATCAGTGCCCCAGAGTCCAGCTCGACAAACTTTTCGGCCTGCCCCGAAGCAGGCCACCTATTCAGCGAACTCGCGTAACGAATCCCAATCTGAACCGAGTTATCATCCTGTCGGATTGAGCGCCAGTTCCAGAGACGATAATCAACCCCCGTGGAGGTGAACATAATAAGAAACGGAATAATTGCTTTACTCAATCCAACCTTTCTAAACAGACAAGAAGACACCCTGAAAATTCTCAGGGTGTCTTCTTGTTAATCTTCCTTTCCAGATTAAATTCTGGAATTTAAATAAATCAGTCAATCTTTTTTTAGGTCGACATTGGAAAGCCTGAGTTGCGGATAAGGGATCGGTGCGGGATACCCTTTCGGGCAAAAGCCCTTTAGGTTACACGTTAATCCCTGCCTTATGACATGAAAGTCGGATAAACCCGTTTTTTTTCCTAGCCCGAAGGGCTTCCATCCTGGTGGAGACTGAGTAGTTACCGAGTTTATCACAAAAAGCCTTGCCGCCTTTTCTCTCTTGTGCTATATTCAGTGCAGTTAAGTAAAAACTTAAATGCCATGAAAAAAGCTACCTCTATCACCTCCTTTGAACAGACCAGGCTCCTTGCTGACGCTCGCCGGATGAAGATTTTGCAGTGGCTGATGGATGCACCAGCTACGCTTACACAGCTTGGGCAGAGACTCGGTCAATCGCCAGCGCGGGTGCGGCATCACATCCAAAAACTGGTGGATGCTGATTTGGTGGAGCAAAGCGAAATCCGCGTGCGTGGCACGGTCACTGAAAAATTTTATCGTGCCAAAGCGGGTGCCTTCCTCATTCAAAAATTGATCCTGCCTGAGGGGGATCGCCCCGCACTTCTTTTCGCAGGCAGTCATGATCTGGTCATTGAAAAAATTGCCGAAAAATTATCCCCTACCCTTGACATTATTTTATATCCTGTTGGTTCACTGGATGGGCTGATCAATCTCCGGCAGGGGCTTTGTCATCTGAGTGGCGCGCATCTGCTGGATAAGAGCGGCGACTATAACACACCTTACCTCAGCCGAATTTTTCCTCAGCGGAGTTTGCAGGTGGTGACGCTGGCCCATCGTGTGCAGGGGCTGATCCTAGCGCCATCCAACCCGATGGGAATTCGTAATTTGAGTGACCTTGCGCGGGAAGATATTCGTTTTGCAAATCGCAATGCTGGTTCAGGGACGCGTATTTGGCTGGATGAAAAATTACGTGAAGAGAATATTCCTGTTGCAGAAATTAATGGGTATGATAATGTCTCTACCACGCATACTGCAGCCGCACAAAAAGTGCAGCAAGGTCATGCAGATGCCGCTATTGGTTTACAAGCCGCCGCGCTGCAATCCGAACTTGATTTCCTCCCCCTTTTTGAAGAACGCTTCGATTTAGTTGTTCCCGAAGTCCACGCTAAAACCGCAGCTCCGCTCTTCGAAGTAATTCAAACAAAGGCCTTCCGAGTCACCGCGCAATCTCTCACTGGTTACAACGTCGCACATAGCGGCGAGCAAATCATCTATTAAAGGAATTAAATGAAGAAAAATTGGAAGTGGCATAAACTACATGATGTGAATTTACCCTTAAGGGCACTCGTGCGAGCGGAGATTGCGAAGCGAAGCAA
>NZ_CEYOSI010000008.1:12805-34460 GCF_982879505.1 Candidatus Desulfolinea nitratireducens | reverse complement strand
ATTCAACATTTCGATGTGTACCTACCGTTGATGCAAAACTGTCAGGTGGCTAGATCTTTTTCTAATAATGCTCTTTTTGCCAAGAAACTTATTGCTTTTGACTACAAAAATGTTAAAAATCTGAAGAAAATTGTGTTTCCTAGTGAAAAAACTATATATGACCCCTGTCCAATATCTACGTGCATAGTGACACTTTTTGATTGTGAAAATAAGCCTTATGATATACTAGCGTTCAGAATTACAGTCTATAAAACCGCGAGGAAAGTATGCTCTTTGAATATATTGCCATTGCAGTTTTGCTCATCCTTACAACGGCAGTAGCTGTCATTGCGATCACTCTGGGGGGGCTGTTTGGCCCTCGTCGAGAGACCAAACGCAAGGCAATGCCCTACGAATCAGGGATGGCGCCCATCGGCCCCGGCACACGCCGGATGCCAGTGCGTTTTTACCTTGTTGCCGTTCTTTTCATTCTTTTTGACATTGAAGTCATCTTCTTTTTGCCATGGGCCGTTGTTTTTCGCAAACTCGGCCTTTTTGGTTTAATCGAGATGCTCATCTTCATAGGCATCTTATTGGTAGGCTACATCTATGCCTGGAAGAAAGGAGCCCTTGAATGGGAGTAGAACAAAAATTAGGCGAGATGGGTGCCGTTACGACGACACTCGAACAAGCCATGAATTGGGGACGTACGCGCGCCATGTGGCCGATGCTTTTCGGCTTGGCCTGCTGTGCGATTGAAATGATGGCGGCTCAGTCAGCTCACTATGATATGAGTCGCTTTGGGATGGAATTAATGCGTCCCAGCCCACGCCAGGCGGATCTGATGATCGTGGCGGGACGTGTCAGCCGTAAAATGGCACCGGTTCTGCGCCACTTATTTGATCAGATGGCGGAACCGAAATGGGTTATCGCAATGGGGGACTGCGCATCCTGTGGTGGTGTATTCAATAACTACGCTGTCGTTCAGGGTGTAGACGAAATCGTTCCTGTCGATATCTACGTTTCCGGTTGTCCCCCGCGACCAGAGGCATTGATTGGCGGCGTTATGGCACTCTACGAAAAAGTAGAAGCTGAGAAAATCAAAGCCGCAGCTTAGTCCTGTTTAGGAAATCAAATAACTAATGGACAAACAACTCCAACCGATCGTTAAGAAATTGAAAAAGGAATTTGGCGCAGAAGTGACTGAGTTTCGTGGAGATGTGCAAGTTTTACTTGCCTCCGAAAAACTTATTGCTGCGAGCCTAAAACTGCGTGATGAATTTGATTTCGCGCTCCTTTCCACGATTACGGCCGTTGACTATTGGCCCGAAGAATCCCCGCGTTTCCACATTGTATATGTCTTCAATTCACTTAGTAAGAATTTACAACTTATGTTGCGGGTACCTGTGGCGGGAGAAAATCCCACTATCCCCACATTGACCAAAGTATACAAAAATGCCAATTGGCGTGAACGCGAACTTTGGGATATGTTCGGTATTAAAGTGGACGGACATCCCGATCTGCGTCGTTTGCTGATGCCCGATGATTGGAATGGCCATCCATTACGCAAGGATTACCCACTGGGTTATGAAGAACCGCAATTTACCTTCAATTATGAAGAGATTGATCTCAGCAAGCCACACGGGGAGGTTTAGCAAATGACAACTCCGTACACAATTCCTGAGGTTACTTTAGACGAGATCAAGCATCTTGTTTCACAACGCGCCATTGATGGTGAGACTGTCCTCTTAAATATGGGGCCTCAGCATCCCAGTACGCACGGTGTGTTGCGTCTCCTGCTTGAATTAGACGGTGAAACCGTTGTGACCTGTGTTCCCGATATAGGTTATTTGCATACCGGCATTGAAAAGAATATGGAATCCAAGACCTATATCAAAGCCGAGGTGATGACTGATCGCCTTGATTACTTGAATACGGTCGGGAATAACTTCGCCTATTGTTTGGCCGTTGAAAAGATGATCGAATTGGATGTACCGCCTCGTGCGCAAGCCATCCGCGTGATCCTGGCCGAGTTACAGCGGATTGCCTCCCACTTGATCTGGTTAGCGACCTCCGCTCTGGATGTTGCCGCCATGTCGGTTTTCCTCTACGCCTTCCGCGAGCGCGAAATCATCCTCGATGTCCTTGAGCTGGTTTCCGGCCAGCGGATGATGACGACCTATATTCGCCCTGGTGGTCTCTGGCGGGATGTCCCTGTCGAATTTGATGCTGCTGTCCGAAACATTCTGGATACTTTCCCCAAGCGGATCGATGAATATGAGGATCTGCTGACGAAGAATCCTCTCTTCCTCGACCGCACGATGGGGATCGGGAAAATTTCTGCCGAAGAGGCGATCCAGTGGGGGGCAACAGGATCAACGCTGCGTGGCTCCGGGCCAGATTGGGACTTGCGCAAGAAACGTCCCTACTCAGGTTATGAGCAATACGATTTTGAAGTTCCCACGGCAACCGAAGGGGATGTCTACGCCCGGTATCTGGTCCGCATCCGGGAGATGCGTGAGGCTTTGAAGATCATCGAACAGGCATTGAATAAATTACCGCTTGGTCCCGTCAGCACAAATGACCATAAATATGTTCCTCCCCCACGTTCTGAACTTGGGGTCAGCATGGAATCGCTGATCCACCACTTTAAGCTCTGGACTGAAGGTTTCAATGTCCCCAAGGGCAGCGTTTACGCTGCAGTTGAGTCCCCTCGTGGTGAGTTGGGTGTTTTCCTGGAAAGTGACGGTGGTCCTAAACCCTTCCGTATTCACTGGCGAACGCCTTCCTATAATAACCTGGAAGCGATGCCCGTAATGACTGAGGGTCTTTTGATCGCCGATTTGGTTGCGATAATCGGTAGTATTGATATTGTATTGGGAGATGTGGATCGATGAGCCTGGCTGAAAAATATCCACAAGAAATTGAGAAAGTTCTGGCAAAATATCCGCCGGAGCATAAGCGTTCGGCTGTGATGGCCTTGCTTTTTATGGCCCAACGTGAAGAAGGTTATATTAATAAACAGGATAAGGTGGATATTGCCAAAATCCTGGATATGACGACTACCGAAATCTCGGCTATCGTTGGCTTCTATAGTCTCTATCATGACAAAAAAGCAGGCCAGTATCGTATCCAGGTCTGTACCGACATCGGTTGTGCCCTGCGTGGTGCTGACCAGTATTTGGCAGATCTATGTGAAAAACTGGATGTGAAGCCGGGCGAAACCACCGACGATGGGCTGGTTACCATTGAAGAGGTCAAATGCCTGGCCGCTTGCGATAAGGCGCCAATGTTCCAGGTGCAAAGTAATAATGGAATCAAATATCACGAGCAGATGACCGTAGATACCACCCTCGAATTGATCGAAGCCTTGCGGAAAGACGCGAAGGAGGCAAAATAATGAAATATATGCTTCTTCGCCATCGTGATGTTCCGAATATCAACCAGATTGATATATACCAGAAAAACGGCGGTTTTGATGCGCTAAAGAAAGCCATCAAAATGAAAACCGATGATGTGACCAATGAGGTTAAAGAAGCCGGTTTACGTGGTCGTGGTGGCGCAGGTTTCCCGGCTGGCGTGAAATGGTCCTTTATGGATAATAACAACTGGCCCCATTATGTTGTAGCCAACGCCGATGAATCTGAACCGGGCACCTTCAAAGATCGTGAGATCATGGAAAGCAACCCATTCCAATTCCTGGAAGGGATTGCGATTTGCTCTTATGCGGTCGGTGCAAATGCGGCCTATATTTATCTGAGGGGTGAATTCTGGGAAGTCGCTCATTTCCTCGACGAAAAGATTGAAGAAATGGAAAAAGCTGGTTTTCTTGGAGATAAGATCCAGGGCACAGATTACTCCCTGAAGATTTACACACATCTTGGCGCAGGCGCTTATATCTGCGGGGAAGAAACCGCAATGCTAGAGTCGATGGAAGGAAAACGCGGCCAACCCCGTGTGCGTCCGCCTTTCCCGCCCTCCCAGGGTCTCTATAATAAACCGACTGTTGTCAACAATGTTGAAACCCTGACCAGTGTTCCTTATATCATTAATAATGGTGCCAAAGAATATAGAAAATTTGGTACAGATAAAAGCCCTGGAACGAAGATATTTTCCCTTTCAGGAAATGTCAATAAACCGGGCAACTACGAACTCCCGCTGGGAACCACCTTCCGCGAATTGATCTTTGAACATGGTGGCGGTATCCCGAATGGTAATACGATTAAAGCGATCATGCCCGCTGGCGCCTCCTCCTCAATGGTTGTCGCAAATGATGAAGCCCTCGACACACCCATGGATTACGAGAGCGTGCCCAATGTCGGGGGCGATCTCGGCTCTGCATCCGTTATCGTTGTAGACGACTCGATCAGTCTCGATTGGCTGATCAACAAGACGGTTTCCTTCTTCGAGCATGAATCTTGTGGCAAATGTACACCCTGTCGGGAAGGCGCTTACTGGATGAAGCAACTGACTTCCCGGATTCACAACGGAGAAGGCACTCAGGATGATGTTGAGTTGCTCAAAAGTGTAGCCACTCAAATTCGTGGTACAACCCTTTGCGCGCTGGGTGAATTCTCAACGATGGCTGTAGTTAGCTCCATTGAACGCTTCCCTGAAGATTTTGAAGCGAAGGTATAGTTTATGACCAAAGAAGTTACCCTCACAATTGACGGCAAAGAAGTAACCGTTTCGGCTGGTTCGCTGGTGGTTGATGCTGCCAAAAAAGCCGGTATTGATATTCCCGCCTTTTGCTACCATCCAAAAATGGAGCCAGTTGGCATGTGCCGCATGTGCCTGGTCGAAATTGGTCGTCCGGCCATCGACCGGGCCACAGGTGAAGCTGTAATGGAAGACGGAGAGCCCAAGATCAACTGGGGCTGGAAGTTGGAAACATCCTGCACTAATCCTGTTTCTGAAGGCATGGTGGTTAAGACGGCTACCGAAAAGGCGAAGCAGGGACAAAACGGTATGCTTGAATTCCTGCTCACCTCCCATCCGCTGGATTGCCCGGTTTGCGATAAGGGCGGCGAATGTTTGTTGCAGGATTTGACCCTGGCGCACGGACCCGATAAGAGCCGCTTTATATTTGATGAGAAGCACCATGCCCAAAAGCATGTTCCCCTGGGGGATGCTATTTGGTTGGATCGCGAGCGCTGCATTCAATGCGGACTCTGCGTCCGCTTCCAGAGCGAAATTGCCGGTGAGCCTGTTCTCGATTTTGATTTTCGTGGACGAAAAACCGAGATCGTTACGACCTCGGAACCCGGCTTTGATTCCGTTTTTTCGGGAAACACTACCGATATCTGCCCGGTTGGTGCGCTGACGACAAAGCAATTCCGTTTTGGGGCACGGCCTTGGGAATTGGATGCTACCGCCTCCATTTGTGCGGAATGCCCTGTTGGCTGCAATACCGTTTTGAATACCCGGCGTGAGGCCAAGAGTGGCGGCAAGATCGTAGTCAAACGCGTCATGCCCCGTCAAAACGAGCAGGTCAACGAGACCTGGATCTGTGATAAAGGTCGTTTTGCAGACTTGAATGCAGATAATCGCCTGCTTGAACCAAGCCCCGCTGAGTGGACAGATGCCATTGGCGCTGCAGCCGAAAAATTGAGTGCCGCCAAAGGTGATGCCGTTTATCTTGTAGATGGCAGCCTGGCTAATGAAGAACTCTATAATATCAAATCCCTTGCCGATGAGGTTGGCGCCAAAGCCCTTTGTTACAGTGAAGTTGGCGGTGGCGAGTTGACCACAAAGGTCGGCATGAAGGGAGATATGGGCAAGATGGGCGCAGAAAGTGCGATCCTTGTTGCCGGTGTTGATCTTTACACTGCTGCCCCGATCTGGTGGTTGCGTGTCAAGCAAGCCGCTGACCGTGGTGCGACCCTGATCGTGGCAACGCAGGAAGCGAATCGCCTGGATGCTTTCGCTACAGTAATTCGCTATAAAGCAGGCGGCGCTGTAAAGGCACTTGACTCAAAAGAGATCAAAGAGGCATTTTCCAAAGCTGAAAATACGGTCATCTTTTATGGCAATGAAGGCATGGATTTGAAAGCCTCGCAAAAATTGGCGAAAGCCTGTGCTGATATGCTGCCCAAAAAGGAAGGTCTGATCGGTGTCTGGGCAGATGCCAATACGCAGGGTGCCTGGGAGATGGGCTTCGAACCTGTCGAAGATTTGGCGAAGGTGTTGAAGGGTAAAACAGTGTATGTCGCCGGGCAGGATGCTTTGGTAGCAGCCGCTGTTGAAGTGGCAGATATTATCGTTGCGCAGACCGCACAGGCAACGGAAGCTAGTGAAAAGGCGAGCGTGACTCTTGCATCCCGGATCGTTGCAGAAATGGATGGGACTTTCACATCCGCTGAACGACGTGTCCAACGATTCTTCCCAGCAGTTCCCCCCAGGGGAGATGCGCTGCCTGGTTATGTGATCACGGCGCAAGTTGCTGAGAAGATGGGCGTCACTCTGGATATGGAAGCTGAAGACCTTTTCTCCGCTTTCTCTGATTTGAGCTATGCAGATCTGGCTGAAGTGAATGCTGAAGAGAGCCTGAGTATCGCCGGCACTTGTTATGAAAATAAGCAGGGCCTGGGAGCACAGCTTCCGGTAGCCGTGCCAACGAATTAAAGGAAGTCATCGTATGGACTCTGCCTTGTTTTGGGAAATTTTCTTCAAATCACTGATCTTGATCCTGGTGCTTTTGACGGGATTTGCCTACACAACCTATTATGAACGCCGCACGCTGGCACGGATTCAATCACGTGTTGGCCCGAACCGCGCTGGCCCCTTTGGGTTGTTGCAGCCGATTGCGGATGCGGTCAAGCTGATCTTCAAAGAGGAATTGATTCCAGGCCAGGCCTTCAAAGCGGTATTTATATTGGCGCCAATTCTTACGGTTGTACCCGCGATCCTGATCACCGCCACTGTCCCCTGGGGCGGCACAGTCATGATCGGTGAACGCGCTGTGAAGTTGGGCGTTGCCGATATCAACGTAGGCGTCCTCTATATTATGTCGGTTGCTTCAATCGCGGTCTATGGCGTTGTTTTGGCTGGCTGGTCGAGCAATAATAAATACGCGATGATGGGCGGATTACGTTCAACCGCGCAGATGATCAGCTATGAGCTGGCACTGGGACTTTCCTTCGTCGCAGTGATTTTATTAGCCAACTCGATGAAAATGACCGAGATCGTCGAGGCGCAACGAGGACTTCCGTTTTTCTTATTGCAACCAGTTGGGATGATTGTCTTCTTCTTCGCGACATTAGCCGAATTAAATCGCGGCCCCTTCGATATGCCTGAAGCTGAGCAGGAAATTTCCGCAGGCTATAACGTGGAATACTCCGGCATGAAATTTGCCCTTTTCATGATGGCTGAATATACCAAGATGATCTCGATATCTGCGATCACCGCAACGATCTTCTTTGGTGGCTATCTTGGACCAGGCGTGGATGCATATCCCTGGCTTGGCCCGATCTATATGTTCGTAAAAATATTTTTGATTTTATTTATGATGATCTGGGTGCGTGCCTCCTGGCCGCGCATCCGTTATGATCGCCTGATGGCGTTGGGATGGAAGATCATGCTACCTCTGTCCCTGGCGCTTGTTTTCACCACAGCAATAGGTATCTTGCTTGCAGACTTGTTTGGTGGGATGTGGTTGTGGCTGATTCCCGTCTTTTCCTTAATCTCTGGAGCGGTAGCTGTTCAGGCGATCAATCTTTCTCTAAGGAGGAAGGCTTATGCTCGTTGAGTTGCTACGTGGTCTAAAGACCACGTTCAAGATGATGCTCGATAAGCCGGTTACGATCCAGTATCCGGAAGTGAAGCGGCCTGTCCGCCCACGCTATAAGGGCCGTCATGAACTGAAGCGTTATGATAATGGTTTGGAAAAATGTATTGGCTGCTCCCTGTGTGCGGCAGCCTGTCCTGCGGATGCGATCTTTGTTGAAGCATCAGAAAACACCGATGAAGAACGCTACTCTCCAGGTGACCGCTACGCCAGTACTTATGAAATCAATTTCCTGCGCTGTATTTATTGTGGCTACTGCGAAGATGCCTGTCCCACCGAGGCGATCGTTTTGGAGCATGAGTACGATATGTCCTATACCAATCGTTTTGATGCGATCTTCCCCAAAGATAAGCTGATCGTTCCTGTCCCATCGAATGGGAAAGCAACCCCGCAGAAAACAGAACCGGGCCTATTTGATCGCTCTGTGCCTGAGATGAAAGATCCACAGGATTAGGTGAATGATGACTATTGATCTTATTCTCTTTCTGATACTTGCTGTTGTAGCGATCGCCACAGCCTTGGGCATGTTGGTCAGTCGGAATGCCGTTTACTCGGCCTTGTTTCTGGTGCTCAATTTTGCCACTGTGGCTGTCTTCTATTTGTTGCTGGGTGCGCCCTTCATTGCCCTCACGCAGGTCACGGTTTATGCCGGTGCGATCATGGTTCTTTTCCTCTTTGTCATCATGCTTTTGGGAACGGACGAACTTCCTGAGCGCAAGGTGCTGAATTGGCAGAAACCGATGGCAATTTTTCTTGCACTGGTTTTGATGGCTGAAGGCGTTTACCTGATCTTCATCCAGAAATCGGCTTCGGGCTTGATCAATAACGCCCCAGGCGCTGACTTTGGCAGTCCCCAGGCAATTGGTGACATGCTTTTCAACAAATATCTCCTGCCCTTTGAAGTGACCTCGATCTTGCTTTTGGTCGCTATGGTTGGGGCAATTGTTCTAACTGGAAATATGAAAGGAGGGCAGAGTTAAGATGGTCCCTGTAACTTATTACGTCGCCCTCTCCGCTGTCCTGTTCATCATCGGTGCTATGGGTGTACTTGTACGCCGGAATGCACTGATCATATTCATGTCGGTTGAGTTGATGCTTAATGCGGCCAATCTCGCCTTCGTGGCCTTTGCCAGTGTTAATAATATCCTGGATGGTCAAATCTTTGTCTTCTTCATTATCGCTGTCGCCGCCGCAGAGGTAGCTGTTGGTTTGGCACTAATTGTTGCCATCTTCCGTACGAAGAAAAGCATTGATGTTGACCAGATCAACATGCTGAAAGGATAAGCCCAGATGAATTTTAGTGAAGTTGCAAATACCGGCTTATTCTTCAATTTAGCCCCTCTGCTCGTTTTCCTGCCTCTGATCGGTATGCTGATCAATATGATCTTCGGTGGAAAAATGAGCGAGAAGGCTATCGGAACGGTGGCAAGCCTGGCATCCGGTTCGGCTTTCGTCGTTGCCCTTTTACTGGCCTATTCTCTCTCCGCCGTACATGGACAGGCCTATACTGTCCCCTTTGCGGAGTGGATCCATATCGGCGAACTCCAACTGGATTGGACATTCCGCGTTGATACTCTCTCAGCTGTAATGATGCTGGTCGTCTCCGGTGTTGGAACGCTGATCCATATTTACGCCATCGGTTATATGCACGAAGATGTTCGTTTCAAGGATGACCTGCGCCGTTTCCGCCGTTTCTTTGTTTTCCTGAATCTCTTCATCGCCATGATGATGATTTTGGTCAGCGGTGACTCCTACCTGATGCTCTTCGTCGGTTGGGAGGGTGTCGGGCTTTGTTCCTTCCTGCTGATCGGTTTCTGGTACGATTTCGATACCCTCGGGCAAAAAAGCACAGCAAATGCTGAAGCTGGCAAGAAGGCCTTTATCGCCAACCGGATCGGGGATTTCGGTTTCCTGCTGGCAATTTTCACCACCTTTTGGCATTTCGGCAGCTTACAGTTTGACGAAGTTTTCGCACAAGCTGGACATCAACCTGCTACCGTTATAACGGCGATTACCCTGTTTATGCTGATCGGTGTGACCGGCAAATCGGCCCAGGTCCCGCTTTACGTCTGGCTCCCGGACGCGATGGCTGGTCCCACCCCCGTCTCCGCCCTCATTCACGCTGCGACGATGGTCACCGCAGGTGTCTATTTGGTCGTCCGCTCTGCCCCGCTTTATTCAGCGGTACCTGGCGCTCAATATATTGTTGCGATGATTGGCGCGGTCACGGCCCTCTTTGCTGCCACGATCGCTGTCGGGCAATACGATATCAAGAAGGTCCTGGCATATTCGACCATCAGCCAACTGGGCTTTATGGTTGCTGCTGTGGGCATGGGCGCTTATGTGGCCGGAATCTTCCATCTCGCAACGCACGCTTTCTTCAAAGCCCTGCTCTTCCTTTCGGCTGGTTCAATTATTCTCGGTATGGAACGTGGTCACCATCATCTTGCCCATGGGCATGATGAAGAAGTCTTCGATCCCGGCGATATGCGCAATATGGGTAACCTGCGCAAACAGATGCCCGTTACCTTCTGGCTTTATATGGCCGGGACGCTGGCTCTCGCTGGAATCTTCCCCTTCGCAGGTTTCTGGTCGAAGGATGAAATTCTGCTGGATGCCAAACTTCACGCTGAGCATTTCCCCGGCGTATACGCCCTGCTTTCCATCGCCGCCTTCCTGACCGCCTTTTATATGGGCCGTCAAATCTGGATGGTCTTCTTCGGTAAAGAACGCACCGATGTTGCCAAGCACGCCAAAGAAAGCCCCCCGGTGATGACTGTTCCGCTCATGGTTTTGGCAGCCCTCGCTGTATTGGGTGGCGCACTCAATCTTCCATTTGAAGGATTCCACAATCTCGGACACTGGCTTGGATATACCCTCGGTGAAGTTGAAGGCTTGGCGCTTGACCTCGGCGTAGCTGGTATTTCCACGATTTTAGCTTTGGTAGCTATTGGTATTTCCTGGCTGATCTATGGACGTAATCCGCTCAAGGAAGGACAGCCCGATCCGCTTAAAAAGCCGCTGGGCTTCCTCTTCACAGGCATGGAAAATAAATGGTTTGTGGATGAAGGCTATAAAGCCGTTATCATCACGCCTTTTGAAAAATTGGCAAAGTTCCTTTCTATCACGCTGGACTGGAACTTCTGGCATGACTGGTTCCACAATAGCGTCATCTTTGCAGGTTTCCAGAGTTTTGCACGTTTCCTTTCAGACCCGGTCGATATGGGCATCATCAACGCCATCGCCGATGGATTGGCGAGCCTGACCCAACGCTCATCCGAAGGTTTGCGTCGTATCCAAAATGGTTTTGTACGCAGCTACGCCCTCTCTGTTTTACTCGGCGTGGTTGCGATTTTAGGATATTTACTTTTCAAATAAAATCGTTAGAACTGCACTTGAAATGAAATGAAAAGTGCGTTGCAGTTCGGTCTTGGCAGACCCGATGTGCAACGTATCCAAAAGCGGATGCAATGCACATCTGCGATGAAAAAAAAGAAGTCACTCGCCGTACAATTGCTCACTGGGCAAGCAAGCCTAAAACATGTGCGATGCGGCACTTCATCAAAAAATAATTGTGGATAAATTTTCACAAAATTAAGAAATAATGAGGACCGACTATGGACTTTGAGCTACTTCCCAATCTAGTCACATTTTCCCCACTGGGGGGTGTACTGTTCCTTCTCTTCCTTAATTCCGAGAAGAAAAATCTGATCCGCTGGGTGGCATTGGCGACATCATTAATCACATTTGGCATTTCGATTTGGATGCTGATGCAGTTTGATGCCAACAATCCCGCTTTGCAGATGGTGACCAATCTCTCCTGGATTCGAATTGCAGACTGGAATATCTCCTATTATATGGGTGTGGACGGTTTGAGTATTTTACTGATCCTCCTGACCACCTTCCTGACCCCGATCTCGATCCTGTCCACCTGGACAGCTGTTGAAGATCGTGTCAAAGACTTCATGATCTTCTTCCTGATGCTCGAAGTCGGGATGCTCGGTGTCTTTATGGCCCAGGACCTATTCCTCTTCTACGTTTTCTGGGAATTCACCCTCGTCCCGATGTATTTCCTGATCGGTATCTGGGGTGGACCACAACGCATCTATGCCGCCATCAAGTTCTTCCTTTACACGATGGCTGGCTCCCTCCTGATGTTGCTTGCCATCCTGTGGTTGGGTATCAATCAAGGCTCCTTCGCTGTTCCAACACTGATTGAATTGGGGAATATCCCCCTTGGCATCCAGACCTGGCTCTTTCTCGCGTTTGCCATCGCCTTTGCGATCAAAGTCCCGATGTGGCCGCTCCACTCCTGGTTGCCCGACGCCCATGTCCAGGCACCCACAGCTGGTTCCGTTATTCTTGCTGGTGTCCTCCTGAAAATGGGTACTTATGGCTTCCTGCGCTTCAACCTGCCTCTTTTCCCTGAAGCATCCATCAAATTCGCTCCCATGATGGCAGGACTTGCGGTCGTTGGCATCATCTACGGCGCAATTGTTTCCTACTATCAGCAGGATATCAAAAAACTGGTCGCATACTCATCTGTCAGTCACCTCGGCTTCGTGATGCTTGGACTATTTGCCCTCAACTCGCAGGGTATTCAGGGCGGCATCCTGCAGATGATCAACCATGGTCTCAGCACCGGCGCATTGTTTCTTTTGGTCGGTATGATCTACGAGCAGACCCACACCCGAGTTTTTGATGTTTACGGTGGATTGTGGAAACTGATGCCGGTCTACGGTACGGTAATGCTCATCGTAACGCTCTCATCGATGGGCCTGCCCGGACTGAACGGCTTTGTCGGCGAATTCACCATTTTGCTTGGCGCTTGGGGTGCTGGTATGCCTGGTGAAGTATTGGGGTCTTACTGGTACGCAGGTCTCTCCGCTATCGGCGTGATCCTCGCCGCGATCTATATGCTCTATATGTTCCAGAAGATATTCCTCGGCCCCGAAGGCTCCATCGTGGAAACCGTCAAAGATGCCGGACATGCTTTGCGTGACCTCAACGCCCGTGAGATCATCACCATCGCTCCGCTGCTCGTCTTCATCTTCTGGATCGGTCTCTATCCGAAACCCTTCTTTGCACTGATTGCACCTGCAGTAAATAACCTTGTAGAGATTTTGCAAGCAGCGGCAATGCACTTAAAATACAGTCTCTGAGCGGAGCGAAGCGCAGTCGCCATCCGCTCCTCAATCTGAAATAGAAGAGAATTATTTATGATTCAATTCGATATAAACAACTTAAAACCGATACTCCCCCTTATCGTGCTGACAGTCTGGGCTGTTGCCCTGCTTTTGGTGGATCTCTTTATCCCCAAGGAACGTAAGGGCCTGACGGCGCTATTGGCCGCAGCCGGGTTGGCATTGACCATAGGTTTTGCTCTGGCCCAAACGGGTCAGACAGGCCTTGGCTTCAATGGGATGGTAGTCCTTGATGGCTTTTCTACCTTCCTCAATGTCTTGCTCCTGGTGACAGGATTGATGGGAATTTCCCTCGCTTATGGCTATCTCAAGCGGATGGGCATCGAACGTGGCGAATACTACTCACTGATCCTGTTTAGCATTGTTGGCATGATGCTGATGGCACAGGCTGCTGATTTGATCGTGGTCTTTATCGCCCTTGAGCTTCTTTCCATTCCTCTTTATGTGCTCGCTGCCTTTGCCAACACAAATGCAGCCTCAGAAGAAGCAGGCATTAAATACTTCCTCCTGGGAGCCTTTTCAGGTGGATTTGTTGTTTACGGCATCGCCCTTGTCTTTGGCGCAACCCAAACAACCGCTATCATCGAGATCGCTGCCGCAGCACAGGCTGGCACAGCAAATATCCCTCTCATGCTGGCGGGCTCTGCCCTGATCATGGTTGGATTTGGCTTCAAAGTTGCTGCAGTTCCTTTCCACATGTGGACACCAGATGTCTATCAGGGCGCACCGACCCCCGTGACAGCTTTTATGGCGGCTGGTGCAAAGATCGCTGGATTTGCCGCGTTAATGCGTGTCTTTTCCACGGCCTTCCCCTCCCTGGCCGCTGATTTGACACCCGTCCTCGCCATTCTGGCTGCCCTGACGATGATCGTCGGTAATGTCGTCGCAGTTGCGCAGACCAATGTCAAGCGGATGTTGGCATATTCAAGTATTGCCCACGCGGGTTATATCCTGATGGCTTTTGTGGCTTTTGGAAACCCCGAAGTCGCCCCGACCGCCATTGCCGCTGGGATCTTCTATCTGGTAACTTATGCCGTGACCAACTTCGGTTCCTGGGGTATTGTCATCGCTCTTGAAGAAGCAGAAGGTAAAGGTCTTGAACTGGATGATTATGCCGGGCTGGGACGCAAGAATCCCCTGATGGCAGCCGCGATGACCGTTTTTATGTTCTCACTCGCGGGTATCCCTCCCACATTAGGATTGTGGGGAAAAATTTATCTTTTCAGTGCCGTCGTCGCCGTGGATTTCTATTGGCTGGCAATTATCGGTGTGCTGACCTCGCTGATCTCAGCTTTCTACTACTTGCGCCTCGTCGTGATCATGTATATGAAAGATGGTGAACCGAAAACTACTTCGGAATGGTGGCTCAATCTTAGCTGGATAAGCATGGCAGCCATTACCGTTATTCTCAGCTTCATTCCGGCCTTCCTGTTTGGATGGGCATCAGAAGCGGTGATGAAACTCTTTTAGGAATGAGTTTATATATACTTTTGAGTGGGGCGCACTTTCAAAGTGCGCCCCACTTTTTATGGAGGTGCAATGTTAAAAGCTCTTATCTTTGATTTCGACGGACTGATCCTTGATACTGAGACACCTGAGTTTGAAGTTTTACAAAAGATTTACGCAGAATATGATGCAGAACTTTCCATATCAAAATGGGGGCAGATCATCGGCGGGAGCGGGGCGGAGACCTTCGATCCGCTGGCCGATTTGGAGCAGCTCACAGGCCGAAAAATCCACCGCCAACCCCTGCTGGATAGATGGCGCGCCGAAGCGGATGCGTTGATCCGGGCTAATCCCGTTTTGACAGGTGTGGTGGAACTTCTTGATGAGGCTCAGCATCGTGGCCTCAAGATGGCGGTTGCTTCCAGCTCACCGCATAAATGGGTGGATATGCATCTTCAACGTCTGGGACTCGTTGATCGTTTCGAGCATATCATCTGCTCGGACGATGTATCCCGCACCAAGCCCTCGCCGGAATTATTTCTATTGGCCCTCAGCAAGCTGAACGTCCGCGCGGATCAGGCAGTCGTTTTTGAAGATTCTCCCAACGGTGTTAAGGCAGCCAATGCTGCCAAGATCTTTGTCGTCGCGGTCTCGAATCCAATTACCTCACTACTCACTTTTTCTGGAGAGGATTTACGCCTGGAATCATTAGCGCAATTCTCACTGACAAAAATCGCTGCAGAAATTGGACAGATAAGGTAAAATTACCTCGCTAAAAAAACCTAAAGGAGAAACCCATGAAAGTAAGTCATTATGAGGGGGTGGATTGGCGAAAAATCGTAAGTAAATATCAAGTTGCTGATACCTGGCGTAGCGTCTGGCAGATCGTAAATACCCTGGTGCCTTATTTTATATTATGGGGGATCATGTTTTGGAGTGTAGGCATTTCGTATTGGCTGACTTTGTTGATCTCCATCCCAACGGCAGGTTTTATGGTGCGTACCTTTATCATCTTCCACGATTGTGGGCATGGTTCTTTTTTCAAGTCAAAACGTGTCAATACGGCTGTGGGCATCATTACCGGAATATTGGTTTTCACACCCTGGTATCGCTGGTGGCACGAACATGCCATCCACCATGCTACAGCGGGCAACCTCGATAAACGCGGTACTGGTGATGTGGATACCTGGACAGTGGAAGAATATCTGGCTGCACCGTTTTTTAAGAGGCTATGGTATCGAATTATGCGCCAACCCCTGGTGATGTTCACTATTGGTGCAATGATCGTTTTTGCTGTTGTTCAACGAATTCCGCTTCAATCGCACGGAAAACGTGAGCGAGCCAGCATCTGGTGGACAAATCTGGCGCTGGTCGTGCTGATCTCAGGTTTGATTGCGCTTGTTGGCTGGAAAACATATTTGCTGGTACAGTTACCAGTTCTTTTACTTGGAACTTCTGGTGGCGTTTGGATGTTCTACGTGCAGCACAATTACGAAGGCTCGTATTGGGAACGACAAGAAAAATGGGATTTCTACAAAGCTGCGATGAATGGCAGTTCGCTCTATGAATTGCCCGCCATTTTGCAGTGGTTTACAGGTAATATTGGTTTTCATCATATCCACCATTTAGGGCCGCGTATCCCCAACTATAAGTTACAGGAATGTCTCAAGGAGAATCCTGTTTTTCAGGTTAAATCATTGAATATGTGGAGCAGCCTGAAGACTTTGCGCTTACGACTTTGGGACGAGGCCACACAGCAAATGGTAGGGTGGGAGAGACTAAAAAAATATCGCCAACGTAGCTATGAAGCTTGATTGAAATTAAGAAGAAAAAAACTCCGCTGGGAAATCCGGCGGAGTTTTTTTGCAAAGATGGTTGTTAGCCCCGAATAAATTTACTGCCCAAAGCATTGCAAATCGGACATTTATCAGGAGCCTGGCCGAATTCAATATATCCGCAAACTGGGCAAAGGAAAAAATCTGTATCCAGGTCTTTGCCAGCTTTGACGGCTTCAAGGGCCTGTCCATATAGTTTGGCGTGAACTTCCTCCGCCTCAACGGCGTATTTGAACATGCGTTTTGCTTTATGATCCTCGCGTTCAGCCTCTTCTACCATAGGAGGATACATTTCTTCGGTTTCGTGCGTCTCGCCATCAATGGCAGCCTGCAAATTGTCGGCTGTGGAGCCAACGCCGTCCAGGGCCTTGAAATGTCCGGCCGCGTGGATCTGCTCGGCTAGCGCAGTCAGGCGGAATAAGCGGGCGATATTGGTCAGCCCTTCTGTCTCTGCTTTTTTGGCAAAGGCCGTATATTTTTGAAATGCCTGGCTTTCACCGGCGAACGCTTCTTTCAGATTTTCAGTTGTTGTGGGCATAATTAGTCTCCTTTTACTGTTTCCCTAACTATACTGGATGTCGGCGCAAGGAGCTTGTGGGTAATGTCATTATTTTGATGTGAAAAAATACCTTAGAAGTGGCATTAGTATAATTTTGTGGATTGATATTTGTTTTTCATGACCGCACGCAGCCCAAAGCTTGCCCTCGTTGGCCGAATCTTATTCTCGGCGTATCCATTATTTGCAAAAACAGGATTGTGCAGTGGATATTATTCACTTTTTATGATTAGACCTCTTGCATATGTGCTCCTGGCGGCGTCCCCGCCGCCGCCCTAAAGGATGCTGCGCGAAGGACGGCGGCTAGAGCAGTGTCAAAAAGGGACTTTTGCAAGAGATCTATTGACTAAACCACATAATGCTCATTTGGGTATTCTGCGAAATATCTATCTCTTCTATCAACCAAAACTGTGACGATTCTGGAGCCTTTCTTCATTTTTTTTGCCAGCTCAATTGCTGCAAAAACGTTGGCCCCTGATGACATACCACAGAATAACCCTTCTTCATTGCATAACCGGTCTGCCATATTTTTGGCATCTTCATTTCGAACTACGATTTCCTGATCCATCATATTCTTTTCAAGAATATCTTCAATGAGAAATCTCATTTTTGGTGCGCCAAATTTTTCAAGGGATTTATGTACGGCTCTGGATTGGATCCATTCAATCCTGGGATCATCGGTTGGCACAACCCCGGAAACATGGACATTGGAATTCCCACCTTTTAGGGCCTCAGCCACACCCAGCAGTGTCCCCCCGGTACCAATGGAAGCGACCCAGGCATCCACCTTTCCACCCATCTGCTCCAATATTTCTTTCCCTGTTCCTTCTCGATGTGCTGCTGCATTATTGATATTACATAATTGGTTGGCCCACCAAAATGAAGGATCACTGACACCAAGCTGA
This sequence comes from Candidatus Desulfolinea nitratireducens, assembly GCF_982879505.1. Lineage (NCBI taxonomy): Bacteria > Bacillati > Chloroflexota > Anaerolineae > Anaerolineales > Candidatus Desulfolinea > Candidatus Desulfolinea nitratireducens. The sequence goes on along the minus strand of NZ_CEYOSI010000008.1, from coordinate 16,749 downwards.
TAGCATTGAGTCATTCTTATCGCAACAAAGGCAGCCGCTCTTTCCATATCGCTTAGCTCATCAAAATTTGATATATGGTCTTGTAAATCGATCGTGGTTACATTACAGCCAAATAGTTTTGCGATCCTGATCCGATCTGCGGGGTCGTAAGAACTGGATAGTTGGGCTGGTAAAAATAATTGAACCTTGTAGCCTTTCACCGCACCCACAAATGCCAGCGCAGGGCCCGTATTCCCGGTAGATTGATCGACAATGGTCCCTCCCGGTTTTAGCTCACCACTTTTCTCAGCCTCTTCGATCATACGAAGGGCCATCCGGTCTTTGATACTCCCGCCAGGATTCATGAATTCACATTTTACGTAAATTTCTGCATCTGATGATTCGACTACCTTGTTAAGTTTAAGCAAGGGTGTATTGCCAATTTTACTGAGAATATTCATCTTCTTTTTAGTTCCTCTTTTTAGAACTCTTATTCTTCCTTTTCAATCTCTCAAGTCGATGATTCAGCTCTCCCAACCAATGCTCTCGCTCGTGGAAGGGGAAATCTTCTGTCTTAACCATCTCCAATGCTGTCAGGACATATTCTTTTGCAACAACAAAATCCTTGGTGCGGTGTTCATAATGCTTGGCTAGCTCCACATGCGCATAGATATGACCATCCTCCGCAGCCCGCCCCCACCATTTTACAGCCTCTTCAATATCCCCGCGCCGACGTTGTAAAATGGAGAGACGTTTGACCGCACGCATAAAATCTTCCTGTGGCAATTTCCCTTCCAAGCCATGTTCATATAGGTGCGCAGCCTCGTCCCACTGGTGCAGGTCTTCAAAGAGTTTGGCGATGGCGATCACATCCAGGCTATGGTTTACACCCTCACCAAAGGGATCTGCGAGTATCGTTCCCGCGTGGTTGAGCAGGGCTGCCAGCGAAAGGATATCAATCTCATTATGGTAGAAAACGCCTTTCATTGGTTCTGCGTTTTTGTCACGGAGATAGTCGAAGTAGAGATAAGGGATTTCGTATCCGGGCACCTCCTCGGATGTGCGCCCAACACTGAGGATATGTTCTTCAATAGATTGGAGGGTTCGTGATGTGAGACGGTCACGCCACAGGCGGCGGGCGAGGTGGAGCAGATCAAGATGCGCATAGTCTTGAAAGGGGATCGGCATCTCATGCAAGCGGTAACGTGTTTGCAAAAGCGGCGCATCAAAAGATTTGCCGTTATAGCTAACCAAAATCTCACAGGGGGCAATAAACTCAGCGAGAGCCTCGAGCATGGCTGGCTCTTCAGATGGATCGCGAAGGAAGAATTGAGCCAAAATAAACTCATCTCCTTCAAAACGCCCCGCACCGACCATGAAGGCATAGGTCCCTGTACCGCCCGCAAGTCCGCTGGTTTCCGTATCAAAAAAGACAAATTTCTCAATGGGCAATCTGCTGATCCGCTCATCCTTTGCCCAGGCTGAGAGCAGGTCGGGAAGGGGCGTGGTGGGGAGCAAGGGAATATCCCCATGCAGATGGTTTAGCGGATATCGCTGCTCGTAGACGAAGGTCTCCCCATAATGGGTTTGACGGTAGTCGCCCGGAACGACCGATTCGATGGGGGTATGCTCAGCAGGTTTGGGGCGCGGATGCTCCGTCGCGCCGACTTTGACGCCGAGTGATTTCAATTTATCTGCCAGAGATTTCTTTGGAGATGAATTCATGTCTCCAATTGTATCCGCAAAATTGAATAATAATGCTACACTAAGGAATGCTATCCAAGGAGGAAGAAATGCTCCCATTCCCAACAAAGAGACGTTCAAAAGATGATGTGTTGACCAGTATGCGTACCGCCCGCGACCACGATGTACAGTGGCAGCAGGGTAAAGCCTTTGGGCTGATCTATCATGTGGATGAGGCTGTTGATGCGCTGTTACAGGAAGCATTTACGATGTTCTTTGCCGAAAACGGGTTGAACCCGACCGCTTTTCCCAGCCTGAAGAAGTTTGAGACCGAAGTTGTTTCGATGACGGCCAGTTTGCTCGGTGGCAATGCGCAGGTGAGCGGGAATATGACCTCTGGCGGGACGGAGTCCCTGCTTTGCGCAGTCAAGACCGCCCGCGATTGGGCGCGCGTAAATCGCCCAACGATCACTACGCCTGAAATGGTTTTGGCGCGCAGTGCGCATCCTGCGTTGGAGAAAGCGGCCCATTATTTTGGGGTGCGTGTTGTGCAAGTCCCTGTGCGGGCTGATTTGCGGGCAGATGTGAATGCCATGATCCGCGCTGTTTCACAAAACACGATCATGATGGTGGGCTCGGCTCCGGCATATCCGCATGGCGTCGTTGACCCAATCCGTGAGTTGGCAGCTGCGGCGCAGGAATTGAAGATACTCTTCCACGTGGATGCCTGTGTGGGTGGGTTTATGCTGCCTTTCGTTCGCAAGCTGGGCTATCCTGTGCCAGACTTCGACTTTGGCGTGCCCGGCGTGACATCGATATCTGCCGACCTTCACAAATATGGCTACGCAGCGAAAGGTGCTTCGGTGATCCTGTACAAAACAGCAGAATTACGCCGTCATCAGATGTTCGTTTCCACCGATTGGTCGGGCGGCATTTACCCATCCCCAACGCTCGCGGGAACGCGGCCTGCCGGGCCGATCGCAGCAGCCTGGGCAGTCTTGAATTATTTGGGTGAGGATGGCTATCTGGAAATCACCGAAGCAGTGATGAAAACGGTTGAGAAAATGCGGGCAGGTGTGAACGCAATCCAGGGGTTGAAGACTTTGAGCGACCCGGAGATGAGCATTTTTGCGATTGCAGCAGATCCTTCGTCGGGTGAGAGTCTGGATATGTATGAAATGGCTGACGAGTTGGGAGAGCGCGGCTGGCATTTGGATCGGCAGCATTTCCCAAAATCCTTACATATGACCGTCAATTATGCGCATATCTCTATTGCAGATGATTTTCTGCACGACCTGGCTGAATCTGCGGATAAGGTGCGTAAACCATCCATGCAAAAGAGCGTCAATAAATGGGTCATTAAAATTGCCAATTTTCTGACGCGCTTCCTGCCGGAGCGATGGATCAGCAAAGCAATGGCCAAGGTTTCCGCGCTGTTGGGGGGATCGGGTGGTGGCCTGCCAAAGCGTATGGCTCCGATGTATGGGCTGATCGGATCGTTGCCTAATCGCGGTGATCTGAAAGAGTTGGTCCTCGATCTGCTGGATTCAATGACGCGCTATAGCAAGGAATAGGGAATTTCTGGGAACTTTATTTTATTGCTTGGCGTCTACCTGATGAAAATAAAACTTTTATGAACACGAGGTAAAAATGAAAAAGAACGTAGCTTTCCTGATTTTGATCGCAACTCTGCTCACCGCTTGTGCGGGAACAATTACATTGAACGGAACGACCTGGGAATTGGTCTCCTATGGTCCCGTTGATAACCCAACAATGGCTTTACCCGATGTGGATGCAACGATCTCATTTGATGATGATGACAATCTGAAAGGCAATGTAGGTTGTAACGGTTTCTTTGGAGAATATGAAGTATCCGGAAATACCATCTCCACAGGTCCGCTGGCGTCAACCATGATGGCATGTGAAACCCCTCAAATGGACCAGGAATACGCAGTATTAATGCTGCTCAATGGCACTCTTGATTTCGAGAGCGATGGTGCAACGCTGACTATTTTCTCGGAAGATGGCACGTCGGCATTGAACTTGATTCGCACAGAGAATTAAGAAAAAGCGGGGTTGAATAAAGATAGGCATAAGATGGCTTGCAAGTCATCTTATGCCTATCTGGTTTTTAAATGCATTGGCAACGATAAAAAACTGGACAGGTTTTCTGGTAGGGATTATTATCAAATCCAGTGATGAACTTTACTCTTTGCCTCAGAGCCTGAATACTTGAGAATGCCAAAACCCAGTCCAAAGAAAAATATATTTTCGCAAAAAAA